>JADHND010000012.1 GCA_016779685.1 Shewanellaceae bacterium
CAACACGCACATCTACCTGCATCGATTTGTTGCTTCCGACGCGTTCAAATTGACGATCCTGCAACACCCTGAGCAATTTCACCTGCATACTCAAAGGCATATCACCAATCTCATCTAAAAATACAGTCCCACCCTGTGCCAATTCAAAACGTCCGCGCCTTAAAGAAAACGCTCCGGTAAAAGCACCTTTTTCATGACCAAACAGCTCACTTTCAAGCAGTTCATTCGGAATGGCACCGCAATTGACCGCAATAAAAGGCGCCATCGACCGTTTAGAAAGCGCATGAATTTGACGAGCAACCACTTCCTTTCCTGTACCTGAGTCACCTAGAATGAGTACGTTGGCCTCAGTACTCGCCACCTGGTGAATCAGTTTGCGCACAACTTCTATACCTTCACTGACGCCAACTAAAGCTTGGCTTAACGACGCTGGATACGTTGCATGAACATCGGTTGGTGAACGCCATCCTTCACAGGCTTGTAAATGCAGCTGCCACTTCAGATAAGTAAAATCAGGATCTAAAACCGCCACGACATTGGCAGGAAGCGGTTCTGATATGTGGCCTAGCAATAAAATGGGCTGGTGCGGCAGCGTAAGCGCTAATTCTACGACTTGAGTGGAAGAATTTTGTTCAACAAACAGAACCAAGGCTCGCCAACGCTTCGATTTAGCTAATGAAGTTTTGCCGACGACAAAAACTTCATTGACGAAAGTCATGTGCTGTTGCACACGCACAGCAAACGCCGACGACGCTTGCTCAATCAACACACACTTTTCCTGTTGCATGTACGACACTTCCTAGTGTTCTATCAATTAAACCTTAGTTTCAAGTCTAGTTTGTAATAGCCATTTCACAAATTAAGCGTCAAAATTTTGAACATTTTATCTTTAAGATGCGGATGACGCAATGTCGCACATTGATAGGCAGTTCAAGCAAGTGGTTAGTCGTCTTTTCTATGGCTGTGAATGACTCCCTCTAAATCATAGATTATGTTGGCTTTCATTTTGAATCAACAGCTTATCGACGTCTAAGTTACCAGACCGCATGACGCAGCGCCATAACGAGAGGTTGACACTCGCCTCAACAACCGTCCACCACGAGCGGACATGTATTAACGCCAAATTGTGATCAACAAGTATGGAGATTAGCCGAGCAAAATACTCGGCTTGCCGTGTTCAGCGAACCATCTCAAAAAAAACAACAGTACGCATTGGCGCAATCAGCGGGTGCTTTGACGCTGGCGAACCGCTTCATATAAACACACACCCGCTGCCACTGATACATTCAAACTAGATACACTTCCCTGCATCGGAATCGACATCAAAACATCACAGTGCTCTCGAGTTAACCGACGTAGACCTCGACCTTCAGCACCCATCACAATCGCTAAGGAGCCTTTTAAGTCAGCTTGATATAAAGTTTGAGATGCTTCGCCTGCGGCGCCCATCAACCACATACCAGTTTGCTTTAATTGGCCCATGGTGCGTGCTAAATTGGTGACTTCTATCAAAGGGATATGCGACGCAGCACCACTAGCAACTTTGTAAACAACAGGTGTCAATCCAACTGCGTTGTCTTTGGGCACCACAATCGCATCGACACCAGCGGCATCGGCATTGCGTAAACAAGCACCAAGATTATGTGGATCGGTGACCCCATCTAAAATCAACAAGAGAGGTTGCGCTTTGTTCGCCAGCAATGTCATCAAGTCAGACTCATCTAGTGATTTAGGCGTTTGCATGCGCAGCGCAATTCCCTGATGTTGTGATGAAGTGGCATGTTTTTCTAAGGTCTCTCGTGTCACCCATTGAATGCTTGTACCTTGTTCGCTCAACTGTGTTTGCAGCGCTTCTAAGGCATTATCTTGTCTTTGCTTTTGCATCCAAACTTCAACAATACGCTCGGGATGCTGACGCAACACTGCGCTCACGGCATGGATACCATACACGACATGCGTGTTTTTTTTCATGTAAAACAACCTCTAATTACGTTGAGTTCGATAAAAAATTAAATGTCTTCTTTTTAATTGAATTTGTTTGCTGTTGACTTTCACTCGACGACGTAAACCTCTCATGATGAACCTAACTGCCCTTTCTTAAGTTTTTCGCGGGTTGATAACTTGCTATTTTTCGTAGCACCCGATTGTTTTTTTCCTTTGATTTTGGCTTTGCCACTCGGTTTTGCTTTAGGTTTCCCTTTTGATTTTGCTTTAGGTTTCCCTTTAGACGTAGTTGATTTTTTAACTTCATCTTCACCTTGATTTCGCTGACGGCTTGACTTTGCTTTAGATTTTTTGGCAGAGGCAGGGGTTTTTTTCATGGGCGCACGTTTGCCGACGGTCTGACCTTTTGGAGGAACCATGTCATGTAAAACAAAATCAATTTGCTTGTCTTCTAAGTTGACGTGTGCCACCCGTATCCGCACTTTATCAGTGATTTTAAAGCAGCGCCGTGTGTGCTCGCCTAGCAGATGTTGCCGCTCTGAATCAAATTGATAAAAATCATCGGCTAAACTGGTAATGTGAACCAAGCCATCGATAAACCAATCGTTTAGTCGAGCAAAAAAACCAAAGCTGGTTAAAGAAACAATTTGGGCATCAAATTCTTGGCCAACATACTGCTGCATATACTCGCATTTTAACCAGTCACTTACTTCACGTGTCGCATCGTCAGCACGACGCTCAGTCATAGAGCAATGTAGACCAAGTGCATCTAGTTCTTCCGCATCGTATAAATAACCACCATCAGGCGTCCATTTTTCTTTCAATTTACTTTTGCTGCGCACCAATAAATACCGAATTTCTCGATGCAATTGAAGATCAGGGTAGCGGCGAATGGGCGAGGTAAAATGGGCGTATTGCTCTAAAGCTAATCCAAAGTGACCTTCATTAGCAGCCGTATACCTTGCTTGCTTCATCGAACGTAACAACAGTATTTGTATTTGAGCACGATCAGGTCGTTCTGCAATCTGCTTCATGAGCTTGGCATAGACTTTCGGATGTGGCTCATCAGGCTTGGTTATACTAATACCTTTCTCTGCCAGAAGACTATGAAAAGCCATCAGTTTTTCTTCCGACGGTGATTCATGTACCCGATATAAAGTTTCACCCTTATTCGCTAAAACAAACCGAGCCGCTGCGACATTCGCTGCAATCATGCACTCTTCAATGATTTTATGTGCATCATTACGCACCCGGGGCACAATCGTTTGAATACGCGCATCTTGACCGAAGACAAATTTCATTTCTTGCGTTTCAAAACCAATGGCGCCACGTTGCTCTCGTGCTTGTGACAACAAGCCATAAATAGCTTGTAAGTGCAGTAAATGCGGCTGAAGAAATTCACTGCCAGCTTCTAACTCGCCGGTTGATAAAAAGTGAGCAACTTTAGTGTAGGTTAAACGCTTATGCGAATGCATCACAGCAGGATAGAACTGGAACTTAATCAACTCACCCGCAGTATTAATAACCATGTCACACGCCATACACAAGCGATCGACCTTTTCATTAAGTGAACACAAGCCATTTGATAAGGCTTCTGGTAGCATGGGCAACACCTGCGATGGAAAATACACAGAATTGCCACGAGCCAACGCTTCTTGATCAAGCAACGAGTCTTTTTTTACATAGTGACTAACATCGGCAATGGCGACCAACAACTTATAAGTACCATCGGCTAATGGCTCGGCATAGACAGCGTCATCGAAGTCTCTAGAATCCTCGTCATCAATCGTCACCAATGGCAAATGCCGTAAATCAACGCGATCGACACATTCATCAGATGTCACATGATCCGGAAACTGATGCACCTGCTTAGCAACCTGTGAACTCCATGCATGAGGTAAATCATAATTGCGTAAGGCGATTTGTATTTCCATACCCACTTGATCCTCTTGATCGAGTATTTCTAAAATCCTACCCTGTGCTTTTCGTTGATAGGCAGGTCGTGTTATTATCTCAACGACAACTACTTGATCTGCTTCGGCTTGGTTACGAGCAGCCTCTGGAATTTCAATCCAGTGCTGAATACGCTTGTCTTTAGGTATCACGCAGCAAACGTCTTGCTTTATACGTACCGTGCCGATTATCTGCGGAGAGCGTGCTGCCATTAATTTAATTATACGACACTCTGCCCGACCACGGTGGTTAAAACCTATCGGTTGTGCTAAAACTTGATCATCGTGGAAATAACGACGCATACAACGATGAGATATGAGCCAATCATCTGAGCCATCATCCGGTCTTAAAAAGCCCATACCATCTTTGTGGCCAATCACCTTTCCCAACACTAAGTCCAGTCGTTCAGGCAATTCAAACAGCTCCTTGTCCAGCACCAAATCGACATCTCGCACCATCGCATTGAGGCGCCGGCGCAACGCTTCGACATGATGCTCTTGTGAAATTTTCAAAGCTCGCTGAATTTGCTCGCGACTCATGCTTTGCTGATTCGACCGAATCACATCGACTATATATTCACGACTGGGTATAGGATCATCATATTTTTCTTGTTCACGTTTGTAATAAGGGTCTTTGCTCATGCATTCGGCCAATTAATTGGAATGAACATAGTATACGCTCTTATCTCCCTGAAACCTATGTTTAATCGAACCAATGCTTTGTTTTTATATAACACAATCCCAAACTTGCAACCGACAACCGCTTAATACAAAATCAAATTATCTGACGACATTCACAAACCGCACTCCAGTTTTAGAACTCATCCAAGGGTCTGTTTTGAATTTTGTAAACCACACTAGGCGGTAAGATATTGGCTAAAGCCGCCAGTAACGTTTGAGCTTTACGACGCTGCTCTGCTTTGCTAAAGCGAGCATGGTACAGCCAATCGTATGCTTTTTCATGATCACGCGCACTGCCAAAACCATCTAAAAGCAATTCAACCAACAGCAACCGACTCCGCATGTGTCCCGTCTGGGCAGCCTCCAACAACAATCGAACAGATTTTTCAGGGTTTTCAATAAGGTAATCACTATCTCGATAATAGACAGCCAATTTATACATCGCTTCTGGCATCCCTTGACGTACCGAATCACGCAAAACGTTCATACCATAAGGGACGTTTTTGCGCACACACACGCCGTAAAGCAACATTTCACCATAAAGATACTGAAAGGTAGGTAACCGCAAGACCTGCGCATTTGCAATGATGTCATCGACTATTTGACAATCATCTTTCTTGATGCGCCATAAATGTAAATCTCGGCGAATGTAATTCAATAACAGCGCCTCAGAATAGACATCGATGGCCTTAATCATGACCTCTTCATCATCATCAATGCGTTGCTTCTCATGATTATCACCGAACACCACGCATGCCCATAACCAAGCTGCGGTCAAACCAAGCAAATGACCTAATGTTTTCATACCTTGTCATACTCAGAAGGTCTTGTTGCTAGCTCTATCGGCAAGCGGATCTCTTTCTTGCGTGACTTTACTGATATTTTTCGATTATTTTAGCATAGGTGCCATCAGCTTTAATGGCTTTGAGTCCACGATTAAAATCTCGAATCAAAATCTTATGTTTTTTGTTGCGATAGCTGATGCAAATGTGCAACGGATTAACAAAGATATTTTTTTTAGAAAACACAAAATTAGAAGCCTTAAAATTATTGTTACGAATTTTATGCTGAGCGACCTGCTCATCCGCAATCACCAAATCGACCTCACCTCGCTGTAACTTCTTCAAGTTTTCAGTGAGATCACGCCCTACGACCCGCGTAAACAACGTCGAACTACTAAACTCTTCACTGTAACCATAGTCTTCAATAACCGCGATTTTTTTATCTTGTAAACTAGTGAAGCCATTGTATTCAAATTTCGTCCCTTTTAAATGAATCAATTTCATTCTATTCAAATAGTAATGCTTGCTAAATTTAAACAAAACCGAGCGATCAGGTGTATACCAAGCACCCAGTAAAATATCAACTTCAGCGTCCTTAACCAGTTTCATTGCTTCCGGCCAGTCAACGAGCCTTACTTTTAAAGAATGCCCTTGAGATTCAAATGCAGCTCGGGTAATTTCAACAGACAACCCCGGGTTGACTTTGTTTTTTTGAGTAAAAGGCGGCACCACATCTTGTCGCCCTGTAATTGTTTGTGCTTGGGCGCTTCCAACCACCATGCAGCACAAAACCCACCACCAACGACAACCTTTTTTCATGGTTTTCTCCTTATCGATAGCCTTCAACCTGCCTAACAAGGCAGAAAGTACACTCATGTCATTATCTTGTTTTATTATACAGCCATATTTTCATGTTATCCCACCAGCTCAATTCAGTTGAAGATTGCGGTGCTGTATTCAATTCAACAGTTTGGCTACTCGTCAGCCTTGGCTCCAATTGCTCTAAAAATTCATGCAACGACAAGGCAACTTGAATCAAATCGGACTGCCCCAAGATTTCTAAATACAATTCAGGTTGGTGCGGTTTCATCGACAAAACACGGGTTTCATCGTCCATCACGCCAATAAAAAAAGTCGGCGGTAGATTGAGTTGACGCTTCATGAACACATGTCCAATTAAATTTTCTTTCAACATGTGAAAATCTTCATCATCCCAACATTGCAGCAATTCACCTTGGCCAAAATCAGATCGAAAGGCCATTGGGGGAGCGTATTGAAATCTAAAGAAATCTTCATAATCAATCGGTAGAGCTAACTCGAGTGCTTGTGATAGCGATTCAAAGTCTACGTTGTTTGCCACAGCACGTGGCACCGCTTGCCATTGAGCACAACCATGTTCAACTTCGCCAATAATACAGGGAGATTGCTGCTCGGCACGGCCACAGAAATAACTTAATGGTTGCTGATGCTGTGCATGTAACGCAACATATCGTTGGGTAAATTGGGCCAATGCTTTTGAAATTTGTGACATAGTTCACCTTACTTTGAAAACATCCCTATTTTAGCACATGTTCTCCAACCGCTTCCTCTAAATCAAGTCTTGGTTCGATTTTAGCTAAAAGAACAACAAAAATGACGATCACCATAAGTGTCATCTAATCGATTCACTGCTGGCCAAAATTTATGGCGTTGCACAAATGCACAGGGGAACGCGGCTAACTCGCGACTATAGCCATGGGTTGACTCAAAATCTGCCGCGATGATGTCCGCTTCCGTATGCGGTGCGAATACCAATGGGTTCTGCTCACGTGACCACGTCCCCGCCTCAATGGCAGCGATTTCTGCACGAATCGACAGCATCGCCGCTATAAAACGATCCAGTTCTGCTAATGATTCGGACTCTGTAGGCTCCATCATTAAAGTGCCTACAACCGGAAAACTCATAGTCGGTGCGTGAAAACCGTAATCGATTAATCGTTTAGCGACATCCAGTTCAGAGATACCCGCCGATGCCTTAAAGGGTCGCAAGTCAATAATACACTCATGGGCAACCCAACCATGTTCTCCCTGATATAAAATGGAATAAGCATGCTCTAATTTTGTTTTAAGATAATTCGCATTTAAAATTGCAACTTTCGAGGCCAACGAGAGGCCGACTCTACCTAAGGTGGCACAATACATCCAAGAAATGGGTAAAATACCCGCGCTGCCCCAAGGCGCAGCGCTAACAGGTAAATTTTCATGCCAAGGTCGGCCTGAATGAATGACTGAATGGCCAGCCACAAATGGCATCAGATGATGTTTGATGCCAATAGGGCCCATCCCGGGGCCACCACCACCATGGGGAATGGCGAAGGTTTTGTGTAAATTCAAATGCGATACATCGGCTCCAATCAGCCCCGGCGAAGTCAAACCAACTTGAGCATTCATATTGGCGCCATCCAAATAGACCTGCCCACCTGCGGCATGTACCTGTTCACAAACCGCTTGAATCTCTGCCTCAAACACACCATGGGTAGATGGATAAGTGATCATGATACAAGCCACTTTAGCACCATGTTCAGCCAACAAAGCTTGCAATGATGTCATATCAATGTTGCCTTCGCTATCACAAGCTACTGATTTCACTTCAAAGCCTACCATCGTAGCTGAAGCTGGGTTGGTGCCATGGGCGGAGGTTGGAATCAAACATATATCTCGCTCAAGCTGACCTTGGCTATGCAAATAACCTTTAATCGCCAATAACCCAGCATACTCACCTTGAGCACCTGAATTTGGCTGCATACAAATGGCATCAAAGTCTGTTATCGCACACAGCCAGCTTTCTAGTTCATTGATCATCTCATGATAACCAGCTGCTTTTGACATGGGGGCAAACGGGTGCATGTCCTTGAACGCCGCCCAACCAATTGGCACCATCTGCGCCGTGGCATTTAGTTTCATCGTACAGGATCCAAGTGGAATCATACCTGTATCCAGCGCATAATCCTTACGTTCTAACCGCTTGATATAGCGCAACATCTCGGTTTCCGTTCGATGTTGTTGGAAGACAGTATGTTGCAATACGGCATCCCTACGTAACGACGCACTGGGAATCCCATCAAACGACTGCTGACCTACAGCTTGGCTGATGTCTGCAAAAACCAAATGATGGTCTTCTCCCAACAACAGTTCCCAAAGATGAACAACCTCCTCTGGTGTGGTAAGCTCATCTAAACTCATACCGATCTGCTGAGGGTTGTCCAATCGAAGCAATACATTGGCAGCTTCAGCCCGTTCAATAATCTGCTTAGCATCCGGTACTTGGCAAGTTAAGGTGTCAAACCAAGTTGACTGTGCTAAATGAATCCCTTTACTTTGTAAACCCAAAGCCAAAATATTTGTTAGGTCATGCACTCTTTGTGCAATCGCCTTTAAACCATCCGCACCATGGTAAACCGCATAAAACGATGCGATGTTGGCAAGTAACACTTGTGATGTACACAAATTGGAGTTGGCTTTATCCCTGCGTATGTGTTGCTCTCTGGTTTGCATCGCCATCCTAAAAGCCTGCTCACCACGCGCGTCTTTGGAGACGCCGATAATCCGCCCCGCAACGGCACGTTTATAGATTGATTTGGTGGCGAAAAATGCTGCATGAGGGCCACCATACCCCATGGGCACCCCAAAGCGTTGGCTGGATCCATAGGCTATATCAGCGCCTTGCGCTGCGGGCGAAGCTAACAGCATGAGGGCCAACCAATCACAACCCACTGCGACCAATGCATTGGGTTGATGACTTTTTATGGCTTCAACACATGCTCGTATATCTAGCAACGCGCCATAGCGGTTACTTTGTTGTACCAGAACCCCAAAGCAAGCATGTTCATGCACCGCATCGGGCGCAGCGAATACCAAATGAATACCTTGATGATGCGCTCGGTTCTGCACCACTGCTTGTACTTGTGGAAACACATCTGTGGCCACGACAAAAGTATGTTGCTGTTTGTCTTTACGAACACGATAAGCCAACATCATGGCTTCAGCTGCCGCCGTTGCTTCATCCAGTAAAGAGGCTGACGCTAAATCAAAACCAGTCAAATCTAGGGTGACTTGCTGAAAGTTCAGCAGTGCTTCTAAGCGCCCTTGTGCAATTTCAGCTTGATAGGGCGTATATGCTGTGTACCAACTGGGATTTTCCAACACATTGCGGGCGATCACCAACGGCAACTCGGTTGGATAATAGCCTTGCCCCATAAAACTACGTTGCACTTGATTCTGTGACGCCAGCTGTGCCAATCGAGATAAAGCCTCGGTTTCAGACAAAGCCAGCGGTACCCCCTGAAGCTGATCCGACCGTCGAATGTTGGCAGGCACCGTAGCGTCGATTAAAGTATCGAGATCGCGACA
Organism: Shewanellaceae bacterium; assembly: GCA_016779685.1. GTDB lineage: Bacteria > Pseudomonadota > Gammaproteobacteria > Enterobacterales > Shewanellaceae > UBA2521. The sequence continues at coordinate 9,749 of JADHND010000012.1, forward strand.
ATTCATAGCATCTAGCATGGTGCGCTGTTCTGTCGAAGTGGGTCCTATGTGCCGGTTAACAAACGCAGCATGAGACCAAGAGTGTTGTGTACTCAAGACGTTACATTCCTTTGTCATTTTTGTTTAATGTTCTTCAGCTATCACATCTTGATAGGCGGCTGAATCAAGCAAATTATTGAGTTCAGATACATCACTAGGGCGAATAACCATCAGCCAACCATCGCCAAAAGCGTCGGTATTAATGAGCTCAGGTTCTTCTTCCAGACGTTTGTTAAATGCGACGACCTCACCTGAAATCGGCGTGAAGATTTCACTCACAGCTTTGACCGACTCTGCAATAGCGACATCATCACCAGCGCATACATACTCACCGACTTCTTTATGATCAACAAACACAATGTCGCCTAGTAATGCTTGAGCGTGATCAGTTACGCCAATAATGTAATGGCCATTCTCGTCTTTTTTAATCCACTCGTGCGTTTGTGCATACATGAGTTCTTTGGGAATGTTTGCCACGGTGTGCTCCTTTTTGCCTCAATTTAAGTTGTGGGTTGATGAACGGCTTGTCCTCGGCGAACAAACACGGGTTGGGTGATGGTCACGGGCAACGCGCGGTTACGAATACGAACTTCAGCGCGAGCACCAGCCACCTTGGGTAACCGAGCGAAAGCAATTGCGTGCCCCAGCGTCGGTGAAAAACCGCCAGAAGTAATGGAACCTTGCCCGACTTGTTGGTCGCCTTGCATCAGATACACCGACATATCACCACGAAGCACACCTTTCTCAGTCATGATTAAGCCTACTAAGGGTACTTGTTCAGTTTGTTTTAGACTTAACAAAGCTTCCTTACCAATAAACTGTCGACTTTCTGGTTGCCAAGCAATCGTCCAACCAACATTTGCCATCCAGGGATTGGTCGAAGCATCCATATCTTGACCTGATAGATTGAAGCCAGCTTCTAAGCGTAAAGTATCTCGCGCACCTAGACCACAAGGTTGAACACCAGCAGCCAGCAACGCTTGCCACAAGGTTACCGCAGAGGCATGAGATAAGATAATCTCTACGCCCGCTTCGCCGGTATAACCCGTCGTTGCAATAAAATGCGCATCGTCTTCAATAAAGTGAAAAGGTTTTAAACTCGCCAATGCACCGGCATATTGAGGGCAAACGGAGGCCAGCACCGCCATCGCTTCTGGGCCTTGGACAGCCAACATCGAGACATCATCACGCCATGTAAGTTGCACCGACATCGACAGCGCCTGCTGCTGTAACCAAGCCGAAACCGGCTCAAAGGTCGCAGCATTGAAGACCAAACGATAGCTCTTGTCAGCTCTTGCATACACAATACAATCGTCTAAAATGCCCGCTTGATGATTCAAAATCAAACTGTACAGAGCTTGTCCCGCGCCAATTTTTTGCACATTGTTCGCCAACACCACGCCTAGCCATGCCGCTGCATCGGTGCCAGCGATGTCGACCACCGTCATATGTGACACATCAAACATGCCCACCGAGCGACGTACCGCATGGTGCTCTGACAGCTGCGATCCATAATGCATCGGCAACTGCCACCCAAAAAAATCAACTATTTTACCACCAGCAGCCGTATGCGCCTCAAAGAGTGCGGTCTTACGTTCCATGTCGTTGCTCGTCCTTGTTTGAAATGTATTCAACAGCTTTTAAGTCTACCGATTGGTGGAAAAAGGTGCAACGATTTTATAAAAAACGATCATGGGTATCTTATCTAAATAGCCATATCGAAATAAAAAAAAACTCTACCGCATCTACGGTAGAGTTTTTTTCAATCATGAAAGAAAATCAATTTAGCTTAAAAGCGACAGATACACGCCATGCTGCGATGCGTCTGTAACTGATTTAGCCTTCTATTGTTTTTCTAAATGATGTAACGTCTGTTTTTAACAGTTCATATTGCTTTTCTGTGACGTCGGAAGCAATGACTTTGTCAAAAGATGAATCGTTTATATCAGACAACATTCTGAAAACTTTGCTGTCTTCAAATAGTTTAACAAATACTTGATGCTTCGTACTAGGGTCGACCGTATCAGAATTTTTATGATCTTCAATAGTTGCTTTTAAATTCTGATATACATGGCGAATGCGGAGTAACTGCGCTGATTGAAAGACAATATTAGGTTTTGCACTTACATCATCTATAGAAGCAAAATAACCAACAACTTGAGCAAATTTTAACGCTTGTTCCATTTGATGAAATGCTTTAAAAGCGTCTGGGAAAGCTTGGTAATCTTGCGAATATACCTGAGCTAATGCGTTATAAGCATAGGCATTACCTTTTTCAGCTTCCTCGATAAAGCCCTGCACAGCTTGTTTGAAAGAATTGAAAGCTTGATTTTGGATCGCTGTGTCTTCAGATTGAGCAAGTTCATGGCTTTTATTTAGCATTGCTTGAGCTTGCTTCACCTTGTCAGTTTCATCAGTCGTTACGTCAATATTAACATATTGAATATTTGATAAATCAATACTTATTTCTTCGAATACCTCTGGGGCATTATTAACTTGTGAAGTTGCATGATCAGAATCAGACTGAGACTGGCGACCACAAGCAGTTAAAATCAACAAACTGCACATAACCATTATAGATAATGGCTTAATTTTAGATAAATACATAATATAACTCCAAAGTAATGTATATGAATAAAAACGCTTCATTCGATGGAATTATATCTTGATATAACCTTAATAATCATTTCGGAACGACAATTACTAGACTTCTATCACACATTGCAATGATGATTAAATGATTAATTTTTATGATTTTTTAAAAACCACATATCGGGTTGTTTATATTTGAGATGTCGATCACGTAATCAACGAGCGTGACTACTCCCCGCCCCGAGCGGGCGAGGGTTTACGGCAAAATTGCTAACCGCACTGACCATTGTTATAACATACCCGCCCAAACCAGACCATGACAAATTGACATCATACCACTTAGTCCACAGAGGCCTAGAATAGGCCAACGTAAACTCCCCATGTTTTTTAATGCAGGTATGCGCTGGGCGAATTGGTACCCCAACCAAGCCGCTGGCAACAATGGCAAGGTTAACTCTAGATGTAACCATGTTAAATGACCCGTCATGCCTTGTACGATCAACGACAGAATGGAACTCAGGATAAAAAAAGCAGCCAAATTTGCGCGCAAAGATGAGGCTTGATCATGTTGCAGTAGCAACGCCATGGGCGGACCACCAATGGCAGCACTGGTACCAAAAACACCAGAAAAAAAGCCTGCTACAGTCAGCATTTTCGGGGTTGGTTTAATCGGCCGGGTTATCAAACTCATCAATAAAGCCAGCAAAACAACACTGCCTAGATAAAGCTCTAATAAGGGCTTGGAACACAGCATCAGGATCACCCCACCGACAGCGGAACCGGGTATGCGACCGATGATGGCCATTTTAATCGCACGGATATCCACTGCTTGAGCATGCTGGCACGTGTTAAATAATGATATAAACAGCACCAGCAAACACAATGGTGCTGGCACATAAGCCGGATTCAGCATAAATAAGAAGGGCGCGATCATAATGGCTAAACCAAAACCGAAACTAGATTGGACACAGGCACCGATCACCACCAGCCCCATTGCTATCAAAGTCTCTATCATCGGAACGTTCATTGAAGCCACTTAGGGCGTAAATTGTTTAACAAGGCTTGCGTCGCCACCATATTAAACTGCGGCAACATCTGAGCAGCATCCTCTAACAACAGCGAGAATTTAGTCAAGACTTGTCGCTCTAGATCTTCTCGCGATACGGGCGTGCGTTGAATCAAAAACATCGCGTCATAAGCAAAACGCAAAGATTCCACCGACGTTGGTTGCTCTTTGCCAGCTCGCTTGATTTCTTGCAACAACGAGCGTCCCGAAGGCACCAATGTTTTGGCCGTTAGCAGATGATTTAAATGACACTTTTGAAAGGCCTCGTGAATAGGTCTATTCGTTTCATTTTTAGGTAACAGCTTCAACAACGACTTAAGCCTTTGAAACTCAAAAGACCATACCGCTGAAAATCCCGGCCAAAAAGCAGCCATTATCGGCCTGATGTGCGTATCATATTGAATAGGATCAATCAGCCGGGTGTACGTTAAAATTTCATCATAAACCCATAGATACCGTTCAGGCTTCGATTGTTTGAATGGCAATGTATGAATAAACAACGACCAGACTAAAAAAGAGCAATGATGACTGAGCAACCATCGATTCCAACTCGAATATGTTTCCATATTATATCCATCAAGACCATACTCGTGATCACCATCTATCTCAGCTAAAGCGTAAACTGTATCAGCACCATTCGCATGCCCATGAATCTCTGGCAAATAAAGGATTCTTCCGTGACGCATGCAAGCCTCCCTCTAATTTTCTAAGCCAGCTTCATAAGCAACCAATTCATATTCATTCCCTTCTGGGTCTTGAAAATAGCAACAGGTCATTTGGTCAGCATCGGTGACAACAGCCGAGAGACTCTGAAGGCATTGAGCAATCTTAGTTTGTTTCACTCTGGCCACAATTTGCTCAATGTCATCTTTAGAATTGACTTCAATGGCTGTATGTTGAAATTGAGCTCGCGTATTTGATGCCCCCCCTAAATCGTCGCGTTGAAACAAGTGCAGTTTTAAAGATTGATTTTTTATTTCGACCAAGCGCTGAATACCCGGCAATCGGGATAAGGTGGTGGTATTAAAGGAAGTCAAATCCCATGAACGCTGACAATTAAAAACGTACTCATACCAAGTTAAGTTAGACTCTAAATCGGCGAGCTGTACGCCAACATGATCAATTCGCATTTTAAATCCATTTAAAAATTAATTAAGTGTGTAACTTAAAACAGAAGGCCCCAAAAAACAACCATTATCAGCGCTGGCTAAATGATGTCTGTTTCCATAAGGGGACATCCATTTTAATTGGATACTCAATAATGCCATGCTCAGTTAAACTTGGTATGGACTTATTTTATCTCTGATATAAAATTAATGACTACCAGATAACTTCAAAAAAATACTTTTTAATTGTATCCATAATTTGAAATTTCCGTGATCAACTACAAACGTTCATACTATGAAGCGCCGCAGAATAAGCAACCGAATCGATAATATATTTTTAAAAGACAATGTTATTTTTGCTCTTGAATTTAAAAACAGCTCAATTTCAACTCTGTATTGCGCGAATGCTCGTAATAGATAACGACAGCAAGCAAAAGGTTCAGAACGCGTAGGCTTGGTGGCTTCATCGGGCGCTAAAGGTTAAAGCCAGAAGGTATTCAAAGTAACAACGAAATCGATCCCAAGATTTGATTTTTAACTACAAAAATTAAGAAATCAGATGAAAGTAAACAATACTTTTTAAATGCCTATCGCGTTTTATTAACCAGAGCGCGGCAAGGCATGATCATCTATATCCCTAAAGGAAACATGAAGGATCCAACTCGACTTCCCAATTTTTACAATTCTACTTAGCATTTTTTAGTTCAATGCGGAATTCCCAAGTTGATTCCATCCTGAACAAATTGAATACCATCCCACCAAAACAGCAAACTGATGATGGTGGGTGCAATTTTGTTTATTTATTCAATGGCAATCATTTTTACAAATCAAACCTTTAAAATGTACAAGGTCTAATGCCCCTACCAAACGCATATGCGTTATAAAAAAAATGACAGAGGCCATGATGAAATGCTATCTCAAGAACTTCCGGTTAAGTATTGGACTGGCTCATACCTTCATCGGATGGCGCATCTAACAATCGACACAAGTCAGGTAATTGGCCTTTATTGCCCATCGCATGGAGTAAAAAATGCTCTTTCATATCAGGAACATTGTTGACGACCGTCATGCCGACATCTCGAGCGAGTTTTTTGAGCGGATTGACGCCGTGATAAAATTGTTTGAAGACTTCCATGGTGCCGATCATTTTGACCGCATCGGCTTTGCGCCAGCGTTCAAATTCACGCAACATGGGAAGCAAACCGATGTCCTTGTTGAGCTGTGCAATGCGACCCACTTCTTGTGCCAATACAGCGCTGTCTAAAAAGCCGAGGTTAACGCCTTG
>JADHND010000013.1 GCA_016779685.1 Shewanellaceae bacterium
GGAGTTAGACTGTAACCATTTGGACAAAAATAATGAGATGGGTGTCGTGTTTGTTTTTCATCAATTTGATTTGAAGAGTGCCTTTTATTTCTCGTGGAATTCAACTTCGTCTGATAGCTATTTTGGTAATACGGTGGCCTGGTCTCGAGATGGTACGCGGCTAGCGATTGGGCATAAAAAGAATTCTCAAAAAAATCATAATCGTACGTGTTTTGGTGTTTTAGATGTTGAGGCGTATCAAGCATGCGATCAGCAAGCTCAACCAGCTGACCCTGGTTTTGAATCGGGTGCGGTTTTCTTATATGAATTTACGAACAACACGTGGAGTCTCACGCATGTGATCAAGCCCAATTTAATCAGTGGCTATGAATTTGGCCACCAAGTTGAGTTCAGCGATGATGGTACGAGCTTGGTGGTCACCAGTGTTCGTGACAACAGGGGAAGGTTAGATACGGTTAGCACCACCAAGGAGGCGGAATACAATGCGCTTTTGAAGGGAGCTAGTGTATTGAGTGGTGGCGGCTCTGGGGTGGGTGCCATTTATCGCTATGCGTTAAACAATGGCAACTGGCAGTTTAAATATTATAGCAGTCTTAGCAATAATATCGGCTTAGGTACACAAGTTGTGCAAGCCAACAACATTTTTGTGATTCGCTCGCAGATGAGCATGTATGCATTGGTACAAGATCGCTTGACTGAATTAGTCCGATTCAATGTCAATGATACTCATCTCATTGATGACATAGCCATGTCCAATGAACGGTTGGTGGTGGGTTTGACCAATATGGAGGGTGTTTGTCAGCATGTGGTGACCCAGACGGAGGCTATGAAAAAATGCTTTGAGGCGACCAAGTCCCCGGTTAAAGCTGGAGGGGTGATGATGTATGATTGGTCAGTGGACAATGAGAGTTTGGCTGCTAAGATAACCGCAGTGGCTTTGTTTAATGCTGAAGAGCCCAAAAAGAACCAAGCCTTTGGTCAACGGGTGTCTTTGTCTGATCACGGCACTTTACTGGTGAGCATGCAGCATAATGGTGCTTGCGCAGGTGTATTTGATCATGTGGCGGCTTGTCAGAAAAAAAATGATAAGACTGCCAACCGTTCAGGCGCGGTTTATGCTTATCAAGATCTGGAACTGAGTGCATTTATTAAACCGAAGTACACTGCACCGAACGGTGCATTCGGGGAAAAAGGGTTATATAGCGTTGGTAAAAAACACTATATTTTAATGGGCGATCATCGGTTGTGTACTGGCTATGAGCCTATTGGCAACATTATTAAAGCTTGTCCGCCGTTGTCAATTAATCTAGACAGTTTGATCCCTCAGTTTTTTGTCTTGCAACAAGAATAATAGACGGAGTGCGTAATTCATGAAACAGGTTTTGGCATGGTGGTTGGTGTTGATGTGGATCGGTGGCTGTGCTGACGAATCTAGAGCGAAAAGTACTCTTGGTCAGGTCGCCTTACATGGCATGTTAGGCACCTTTATCAGTTCTAATAGTACGGGTAATTTAAGCGACTCTCCAGTGTCGAGCGATAGCACTCAGTTGACCGCCAGCAATGATGCAAACGTGATTGCAGTATCGGCTCCCTATTCGCAATTTCAATGTGATCAGACTGTGGTTAAATTTGATCCCGTGCCGAATGCGTTAAGCGGTGCTACCTGTACCCACGACAGCCCGAATCTAAGGGCTGGAGGGGTGTATGTATATCATGGCGATTATAAAAAGGCATTTTATATTACCAACGGCGAGTCTATGGAATATGCAGGCTTTGGCACATCGATTGCGTTGTCAGCCGATGGTATGCTGTTGGCTGTCGGACAACCCGACAACTCAACCATTAAAAACCCAACCACACCCTGTACAGGTGTTATTTCAGCGTCAGACTGGAACAGCGATTGTAATCAACAAGCTACTGCGCCCGCAGCTGGCTACCGATCAGGTGCTGTTTTTATGTACAAGTTTGATACAGGCACCGATAAATGGACATTGTTGCAGGTCATCAAGCCCAATGCTATAGAATATTATGGGTTTGGCTATCGAGTGCGTTTTTCAGCGTCGGCGCAGCAACTGTTAGTGACTTCCCTGAATGATGATTCACCAACTGAAATCAATTCATTGGTGCAAGCAAGCAACATCACTGATTATTCGACTTTAATCGCCAACAACACATTGAAAGCTAACATGGATCCGTCTTCCCATGGTGCAGTGTACATCTATGATATCGATTCCAATGGTGATTGGGGTTTTGGCTCCTATCGGTCTGATTTTTCAACCACTCAGATGGGAAGTCACGTAGCCGAAAGCGATGATGTGTTCATGGTGGCTGGTTTATACAAAATTGAAGGCATTAGTGGCACCAACTTAACCAGTGAGGTCGCGACGTTAACATGGCCAATTTCCGCACTGGCGATGTCATCGAGACTGTTGTTGGTGGGGCAGCCGAAAGAAAGTAGCACCTGCATTGGCGTGATCACCAACTCAACGCAAATTGAAAAATGCGATAGTGACAATTCATTCAGCGATTCAGGGGGCGCGAAGCTATTTGGGTGGTCTAAGGATGATTCGAATATCGTGAAACTGACGCTAAGAGCGTTGTTAAAACAAAATGAGCCGACGGTGGGTGCTTTTTTTGGAGAAGCGTTGACGCTCGCTGAAGACGATACCATGATGCTAAGCATCCATTCCGACAATGGTTGTGTGGGTGTTTTGCATGATTTATTGGGTTGTATCGTGCAGGACGTTTCGACTGCCTTGGATACGGGGGCGGTTTATCAATACGAATACTTGAGTCCCCAGGCTTTTATTAAGACCCCGATTAAAAAAGAATCCACCCTACTCGGCCAACATGGATTGTATCAATTTGGCAACAATCACTTTATCCAGGTTGAAAAATTCTCAGTATGCCAAGGATTTAAAACCAAACAAGAGTTGAACGGTGATTTTACCTGCGTCTCTGGTTCGCCCTTCTCAGCCGAGCATCTGACCACTCAATTCCTCTGGTATAAAAAATAAGCTGGGTGGATATTGGCTACCAGTCAGTCATGATGCCGCAATAATAAGTGACCCACATATAATCATGGTTAACGAGGTTGTTGAAGTATAAGCACGCAAATGTTGCCTGTGTGGGTTGATCAGCACCGTGGCGTTCGCCATAAATCTGCTGTAAGTCATCGCCACTCAGGTGATCTAACTCAAACATATAGGGCACTTGTTTAAAATCGGGTTGGGCTTGTTGCCGCTGTAAATGGGGAGAGCCTCCCAAAACAAAAGCCGCCACGGCTACTTGATCTATTTCGACTTGCGGCTGATCACGACCTGCTGCTGGCGTTCTGGGTATCACAAAGGTTTGAAAAAAGACCTCTTCATCAGGCCTTTCAATGGCGGGATCAAAAGTGGTAAAGGTCGCCATGTCTTGATAAAGACAATGCTGCCATGGTGAAGCCCGTTCTTGATCGGTATGGGCTCGATAAGGAGACTCATGGTCTGGATCTTGGCACAACGCATTGCGCTTCGCTGAGAAATCAGGTAACGCTCGAATGGCTTCAATCCGAGCAGCATCGGTGATGTTAAAAAGGCTAAAAACCGCTATATGATGTAGGTTGGCACTTGAATAAGAGCTATCAATGTTAAAATTAAACCGAATATCATGTGTTTTAGGTACACTGCTGTGACAGAACAACTGTTGAATATTGCCCGATGCTTGCGTGTTGTCGAAGTGATAATATGCCTGACACTCGGGTTCAGCTCGCACTAGATTGGGCAGTAACAGAACAGATAATGAGAGGGTAGTGAAGATTTTTTTCATGGAATGTCCTTAAAATAGGTTGGCTTTTATTTAGGTTGTTTGGCTAGGATATGGTCACATTGGAGGCGCCTGGGTTGGTTTCGGTTAAAATCTTGTATTTGGACATTGAGCTGTAGATAAGCAGTGCGATGACTGTCTGGACGCTGGAACCATAATGTTATTTGCCCCATTTGAGCTAATTGAGATGGGGGACTGAACACCGGTTCAAGATTCAGCAATTGATAGTCAATGGTGTCGATCCACTTAAATTGAACGCCGCTGGTGAGCTGAACTTTGAGGGTATCGCCGGTTTGCAGGATATGACACCAAGGCAGTTCCGCTGGCGCTGTATAAAAGTCGTCGATGCAGGTTTCCCATGCTTCAATTTTTGCTGGGGACGCTCCACTGCGTAAAATGGCACTCGCTGAGTGGCCATTGGTGACTGGCGGATACAAAGCACAAAGATAATCGCGTTTGGCGTTGTAGCCGACCTGTGCTGCTAGTTGAGACCGCCATAGGGTTGAGGTCGTCGGTTCGTCATCGAGGGTCTCGAGATCATCGGGCTGGACGTTAAACAAATCAGGCACATACACTTGGTTCCCTTGATCCGTGATGAAATTAGATTGAAGGGGATTTTGATTAAAGTGGAATCCCACAAACTGTGGCTGATGTTGACAAAACAGGTTTTGCAGCGCCATTTGCGCCAGCGAGTCGCTGTGTTGTCGATATTGCTGCACCACGTGGGCGGCGAGTGGGGCATCGCAATGCTCACTGGCTAGGGTACAGCTTGACCAGAACAAAGCCAGCGCTGTGTATCTGAGTAGATGCATATGGTTGATCCTTCAATCCATTCTATGCCGATAGATTATGAGATTTTAGAGAGGATTGCAAGTATGGCATCCACATCGCCTGTGATCTCAGGCGATGTGGAGCACGAAAGTCCGATAATTAATTGGCTTCCTTTCGGTGTCCATATTGTTTGCGCTTATAATCAAAGTGATGGATGATATGAGCCCATTCGTTGTAATCCTTATGAACGTTCAGGTAGCCGTCTTCGTTGATATCACCACCAGAGTAATAATAAGTACCATATTGTTCGCATGAGAGCAGCACGGTGCCATGCAACCTTTGATAGATACTTTGACGGTCGCGTAAGCTTTCTTCATCAATGTCAGGATGCAGGCCGTGCGAGTAATCAATGCGTTGCTGGGCTATGCCACTGGCACTGGATCCATAGATGGATTTGTAGCAAATAGATTCACGGGTTCGGCTTTGTCTATTCGGTACCCCATAATTAGAATACAGGTAGTTCATCACACTAGGATGATTGATTTTACGATTAATTCTGTCTAGCCCACCGTGACTCAGCCCAAAATTATGTCCCATTTCATGCACAATGGTCGATGCCAGTTGCATAGACCAACCTGTTGGTTGCTGTTCTTGAGAACCGAAGGTAATCAGTAGATTACTGCCAGTGACGTAGGCGTAACCGGTGGTGCTTGCATTGGGTTCGTAATTTGTACCATTGAATTGGATGAAGGTATCGGCCAATAAAATATAATGAAACATCCCTGCGCGGCGTAAATCCATATGCTTGACTGTGTAGCGATCCAAATCTGCAATCGTTGAATGTTGGCCAACGCCAATGGTTGCGTATTGGCGGTAGGGCACCGCTTGGCCACCATTGATGCCTCTGATACCGTTGGGGGTATAGAGATTGTGGTTTTTGAGGTCGATTTGCTGTTGATCAGAGTGAACTCTCCCGGTATCGACATGCAATGCAATCCGATAAGGACGGTGTTGAGCATAGGCTGCTTGCATCAGTTGAATCGCTTCAGTGGTGGTGGCAAAGGCATAGCCTGCTCGATCCATATGATCAATTTCGATAAACAAATCACGTTGATTGGGTCGAGCTCCCCACGCGTAATAAGGTAAGCCATTGTAAGTCGCACAAGGATCACGTTCGGCACTATCAGGAATGCCATCACGATCGTCGTCGCGAGCATCGGGTGAGGTGTCGTTCACGCCTCCTTTGGTTACAAACGAACTTTGCTGCCAGTCTGCCGCCGTGTTCGTATCCTGATAAGGGTATGAACGCATGAATGAAGTCTGATATTGAGTGGCTTGCCACGTGTCCAGAAAAGGACCTTGCCAGATGGCACGTTGTTGCACTGCCGACAGGGTCTGGTCGTCGACATAATCTTCAGCGTGGTGGTAGGTATGTTCTGACCACGCCACGTAGTCTTCAACGCGCTGGCTACGGCGATGGAACAATTCTATAAAGGTCTGTGATTCACTCCAATACAGCGGGTCTTTATAACGGTCACTATCCACCTGATACAGTTGATCGGTCTTAAGGGTACCTTTGCCAACTTCAATCACAAAGTGTTTGCCTGGTTGCAAGACAATACGTGGTAATGTCAATGTTTTTCGAACACTATGTAATAAGTAAAAACCTGATCGCACTTCAAAATGACTCAGATCAACTGCATGAGGATACGCATTGTAGATTTCAATCCAAGTTTTGTAGTTGTTGTAATAGTGACCTACCTCGGTGATCAGCAGTTGATTGGACACCTCAGCTGGCGCTGGTAATGGACAATTGTCAGGCACACCAATATCAGTGGGATAAGATACATGCCTTGGGGTCGATGCAGTCGGCGTCGGATTTCGTAGCTGGACGGGCTTAGGTGGCTTGCAACTGACTTCAAGGCCATCTTTTGTTGATAACGTGGCGCATGAATCTGAAAAGCTTGGGGTGGTGGGCATTGTCGATACCGGCTTTACCATCTCAATGTTTGTTATTTCAGGCGTCTTTCTGGGCACAGTCAGGTTGGTTGAATCCATCTTTAATACGGTATCGGTATCGGTATGAATACTTTTGATGGTGGGGACGGTGATCTCAGCCGAGGGCAATGGTATGGTATCGATGACATCTATCGTTGGTTGCGGCTTACAACTGACGACAAGGCCGTTTTCGGTTGCTAACGTCGTGCATAAATCTGAAAAGCTTGGGGTGGTGGGCATTGTCGATACCGGCTTTATCATCTCAATATTCGTTATTTCAGGCGTCTTTCTTGGCACAGTCAGGTTGGTTGAATCCATCTTAAATACGGTATCGGTATGAACACTTTTGATGGTGGGGACGGTGATCTCAGCCGAGGGCAATGGTATGGTATCGATGACATCTATCGTTGATACCGGCTTTATCATCTCAATATTCGTTATTTCAGGCGTCTTTTTTGGCCAAGTCATCACAGGTGAATCGGTATCGGTACGGCCACTTTTGATGGTGGGGTCGGTGATTTCAGCCGAGGGCAATGGTATGGTGTCTATTACCGTGGTTTCGACCTCCGTTGCACCACCTGTAAGGATGTATTTAAACCAAAGCAAATCTGCTTTATCGATGGCGTCTCTGGTTAAATCAGTCGCTTTAGCGAACGCTTGATCCAGCGTAGCCAGCATCCCCTCGATTAACAGCCGAAATATTTTTTCATATTCAATAGATGGGTCTATTTCAGGGATGATCGGCGTTGTGGGGACTGTTGATACCAGCTTGTCGATCTCAGCCGAGGGTGATTCTATGTTACTTGTCACAACGTTTTCGTCCTCAGTTTCGTCATTTGAAATGGTGATTTCCCAAGAGAAGCTCATTATATCGGTGGCGTCTTTGGTAAACTGATTAATTTCAGTGGCGATCCGATCCAAGGTGGTCTGTATGGCATCGTTTATAAAGGGTATTTTGCTTTCAATTTCCATAGGCGGGTCTATTGGAGAGATCAATGGCGTTGGACTTCTTTGCTGAACCGGACCTAGCTGAAGTTGGTGTGACTTGCATGTGATTTCAAGACCGTCTTTTGTTGATTGAGTGGCGCATGAATCAGCAAAGCTCGATATTGGGGGTACTGTCGATACCGGCTTTACCGTCTCAATTTTCGTTATTTCAGGCGTCTTTGGGGGCGTTGTAGTGGATTTTTTCTTCTTGGTCTGCTCTCGAATGCTCTCAGAACTGTGGTCAGTAAAGTGGTCAATATTTGATTCGGTTGATTCGCCATGGTTACAACCTATCAGTATAAAAGCAATGAATAACGTCATGTTTTTAAGATATATATTCATATATAAGGAATCTCGTTTAAAAGCCTCACACGCTCCTATGACATACAAACACGATGTCGTAAAAGCTAACGGAGAGTCGGTGAATAAAAAGAAAATAAAATTAGAAATGAATCGTAACTAGGCTGTTTAAAGCTTATGGAATGATGGCCAATAGCTTTGGCTTAGCACCAATATGTTAGAAGTATTTCATAGCTATTTGGGTTGTTAGATAGAATAAAGTAGACCTCCTTAGTTAATAAGCGTTTAATATAGTTGCCCGGTTTTATTTGGATCTATGGGCATGAATTTTGTTTGAATTGAGAATGGTGCTTGACATCATGTCGCCCAAAACTTGAATTGGATTGTCTTATATTTAATCTTGGGTGTACAAATTTAAAGCGTGATCAAAATCACATCTGCTTGAAAAAAGACAGAGATTGATCATAAAAGCAGCTTTTTTTTAACAAAAATTTCATTCAATTAACTTTATTCTAATGAAATTTAGGCCAAGCACGCGCTTCGTGCTTGGCTATGGTGGTGGTTATGGATGTTTTGGTTAAGAGACGTCGACTAAGTTAGGCCGAGATGATCAGGATAGCAGCGTGAATTCGCTGGCATGTTGTATCAATCAATGTCATGACATCAAGGGCGGAAGCACGTGTTTTTGGGTTCCATAGTGTACAGTTGCTCATCCAGTAGGGTTTGGATCGGTATACCATCAGGCAGCATTTGTGGCACCACCTCTTGCCACTCAAGTAATTTAATTCCATCACTTGGATGGACACCTTTGCTCACGATGCGAAAGTGGCTGTTTCGCGGTTGAATAAACTGTGCATTTTCAGCTTCCATTAGCGTCATGGCCGGACGACTGCGTTTGCTGCGCACTTTGATGAGGATTTTTTCATAGTTTGATGGAAGAGGGAAGGCATCATTTTCCATTTTAAGAGAGGTCTGCATTAAGGTTGCATCGGTATGCAAATACCCCGAGTGACGAAAGATATCATCGATTGCAAGTGACTCCCAAGATTCTTTCGGTAAGATGATACTGGTGTAAGTATCGACTTCAAGTGGTGGTAAGCCATGTAAAATGCTATCCATGGTACGTTGAAACATTCGCATGTCTGCCATATAGGCATCCGAAAAAAAAATCCGTTTGTTCGGTGATGCTTGCAGAAAATAATTCACTTGGGGGATGATGTTGTCTTGGAACGACGCTTTCACCCATGTGGTTATGCTCGGATCTAATACCGTATTCCGGAGCATATAGTTTTCCACCCAAACGAGTTCTTGGTTACGGCGCTGCCACTTGGCGAAGTCGTTGGCCTGTAATATGAGTTTTTGTTCCAGTGTGTTGGCGCAACTTGTATAGCTACAAACTAAGATCAAGCCAGCGCTAAGGATGCGATAATTTGAGTTCATTATTCATTTAAAGCCTGAATGCCAGCTTCACAATATTGGGGCATCATCAAAGACGGCAACGAACTGCTGGCTTGTTCTAATTCGTTACTGCTCATTTCTTGGAGACGCAGATAGTATTTTTGATGCGCGTTGCTAAAATCTTTTTCCATGATTTTAAAGTTGGTGTGGCGAGGCCAAACCAACTGTGAGTGATCCTCGGTTGTAAAGCTATTCATGAGCCGGCTTTGTTTGCCTTCGATATGGACAATCAGGCCGACTTTTTGTATCGGATTGTGCATGGCCAGGTTTTCATATGCCTCGGGTAGTGTGGCGTAGCTGTGATAAAATCCCATCTCATGATAGACATGACCGATGTTCCAATGTTCCCATTGCGCCATTGAAATCCATTGCCCCGCATAAGAGCTCACTTCTAGTGGAGGTAAGCTTTGGAGGATGTTTTCTAAGTACTGACTGGTTTGCTCTGTCTGTTCGATGTCGAGTCGATTCATTTCCAACATCGCTGGATTGTGGCTGTTATGGAGAAAAAAATTAAGGCCATCGATATGATCAGGATGAATCAGGGCCGCAATATTTTCCATTTCATGGTCAGACATGATCATGTTGCGATACAGATTATGCTCGATTTCAATCAGGTTTTTACGGTGTTGCGTCCAGCGCATATCGTCTTCAGCCTGGTACGATAAATGATGTGCCAAAAGTCCGGCAGAGCCGATGGCGCTGTGGTGTAACAGCAGGAGCGCCATGAAGCTCAGTACAGCTTGTTTAAAGAGAGATACACGGCATCCTTGCATAAGTGACTTAGCGGTTAGCACAATAAGGTTGCATCACAGCAGCATAGTTTAGATATTGATGCTGAATCTCATTGAAGAGATGATACCAAAACGGCAAGACCACCAAGTCACTGTCGGTCACTTGACTTAGAGGCGCTGCTAAGCGCTTGACCAAAGCACAATCGTGTTGTGGTTGTGAAGACAACCCAGTCACGATAAGCCGTACTCGGTCTAAATGTTGGGCGATCATCGGTTGTGGTAGGTTGGTCATATCACCAGTGTCTTGATTTAGCCAATGCCTAAGCTTGTTCGGTAAAACCAGATTAGGCTCATTGATCAGACTGACTTGATGCAGCTTATCCTTAATTCTTAATTGTTTAAAGAGCAACAAAGGTTTGACTGCACCCAGCTTTTCAGCATGTTGTTGTAAAAACCAAGTTTGGTTCCAAGGATAGCGGTCAAAGAAATGACGCATTCTTTGGTTCAGGTTGGCCAATTGCACGGGAGATTGCAGTTCTGCTATCAGTTTTTGGTACCAAGCTGGCACCAGCTGTTGGTAGCCTTTTAAAGTCAGCAAGTACCCTCGGGCTGCTTGTATGGCGGTCGGTGAGGTGAGCTTGAGATCAGGTAGCGCGGTTGTGACGCTGCTTGTTAACCACGATAGGTATATTTGCCGTTGTGACAGCGGCTGCTGCGTTAACCAATTGATTGCTGGCATGGTTGGCTGTAAGAGATGGTCTATCTCTCGTGGATGATAGCCATGATGAAACCGATATGCACTGTGTTTGTTTGAATATAGCGCATCAATACCTTGCTCATACTGAGCGGTTAAAGTTGAGAAAGCCTGCATGTTGTCGTCTTTGCTGGCGTCAAAGGGCACGATTTGAGTGGTGTAGTTGATGTCGGTTAGCCATTGACGGATACCACAATATTGATAGACAGAGGGTATCCATTTCATCCAGCTAGGTACGCTTGAACAACTGCGCTTGGGCAAAATGCGGGCTGTTAAGCTGGGTGAGTCCAGTGTGATTTGTTCACTGGGAATATCTTTAAATTCATTCAGCACCCAGTGGAGAAAACTCAGTTGTTCTAGCCGCTGACGCTTCCTGTTCAGTCGAGCTTGATAGGGCGCGTTGCTGTGCTTCATCTGCGCTAGCTGCTGTTGTAACTGCGATAAGGTCGCCGCTTGGTGATTTGCAATCTGACTTGTTACAGCATAGATCAGTTGTGCTTTGGCCTCTCGCATTTGCTCGCCTAGCTGTGACCACGATGCCACCGAAAAATGTGGATGACGATCTTTGACTAAGTCTTCCAAAGGGAGCAGGTTATGGTTAAGCATTTGCGCGAGACAATTGACTAACTTATGGGTGATGACCTGCTGATTGCGGAGTTGATGGACGTCCATCTGAATACTTTGAGGTTCACATTGCAACGGCAGTCGTGACAACTGCATTTGTTGATCTAGCTGATAGGGTGCGCGATATAGCTGGTAATAAAGATGCTTAAAAAACTGATCATCCAGATGCTGAAGTGCTTTGTCTAAGGTGCGGATCCAAGCCAGCGCATAGTCTTGATGGTAGCGAATCGCCGTTATGATTTGATTGTCCAGCATGAGTTTATATTGGATCAGCTCTTGTTTCATCCCAATTTTTTCTAATTGAATGATGCTGTCGATGGCATTCGCTAAGGCGCGGGTCTTGGCCGTGGTGTCGGTGTATAAATAATGATGTTCTTGTTTGATGCGCTCAATATCCTGGTTGATTTGAGTATTGACATGATCAGCACTGGCCAAATCGCGCGCTAAATCGCCGGCGAACGGTACCAGATACAGGACGCTGGCCACCTTATCTAACTCGGTACTTTGTTGGTTGCCAAAAGTGGTGGTGAGATTATCAACCCACAAGCCAAGCGCGACGGCATCAAAGACAGGACCAAGCACCTCCAGCCCTCCCTTGGCCCATGAGCCATAGCGTTTGAGCTTGTTGAGCATAGACTCAGTTTCAGCCACACTGACATCGCCGACAAAGGAAGGGCTGCTGGGCGTGTATTGGGTTTCTAAAGCATGCATTTTTTTCGCGTTCGGATAAAGATCTCGCCATGCAATCGGTTCAGCCGGGGGGGCTAAGTTTTTTAAAGGTTCGATGGTATCTACATCAGCTTCAGCTATCGTCGACTCGGTGCTGATGGTGTCGTTTTTTGAACCAGGTAAAGGACAGGTTTCGTAGGCAAAGCTGGGTGCAACCCATAACAAACTCCACCCGAGAATCAGCAATGGTTTAGACAGCATGCTTAAGTGCATAGATACAGACGGCACGTTTGTTTCCTTAATATGTCATGAAAAGAGAGGCGACACAGTTGAGTTTTATTTATGTTGCAACAAGTAAATATTTGTATGTTAATTTTACAATATGTTGCATATTTTAGTGAACTATGCGTTTTGGTTCAAGTCGAAGTGATCAATGTTTGCGCAATTAAAGGCCGTTTGCCATTTTAAATTCATTTGTTTGAGTTTATTATGTGCAGAATTGTCCTTTTTGTTCAAAAAACAATCAAGTGAGCTTTTTTTCATGGGGTTGACTTTTTGTTAACATTTCTTTTACTGAATAATGTGATAGAATTTTACTTCTGGTTATAAAAATAAAAAGGTAAAAAAATTGAAACAACAAATCAAGATTGGGACACTGTTGCTTAGCGGTGCCTTATTCCTAGGTGGTTGTGCGACCTCACCAACCGCAACCAACAATCGCATTGCAACGGCTGCACCTGAAGTGAGTCCGACGCTACAAGAGCAACCTTACCACGGTTTAAAACGGGTGGTCGCAATTGGTCGCTTTACCGATGAAACCAAGCGTGCCAATGGTTTGTTTCGACAAGCTAAAACCCAAAACAAAATGGGTAAGCAAGCGTCAGATATATTGGCCGCTCGGTTAACCAGCACGGGTAAGTTTGTCATGTTGGAACGTCAAGACTTATCGGTTCTCAAAGAAGAATCTACTTTTGATAAGAAGTCCTTGCAAGGGGCACGTTATTTAATTGTTGGCTCCGTATCAGAGTATGGCCGTGAAACAACCAGTGATGTGGGCGTGTTCTCGCGAACCAAGCGGCAGCGCGCGTATGCGGCGGTCAACATTCGCTTGATTGATGTCCAAACTTCCGAGGTGATCTACGCCGAAGAGGCACGTGGAGAAGCGATGGCTGAAAAAAATCGGACATTCGGTATTGGCGGTACGGCCGGCTACAACAGCTCATTGGATGATCAGGCCTTGTCGGCGGCGATTTCTAAGCTGGCTTCGAACGTGGTGGAAAATCTGATGGACGCACCCTGGGAAGCGTATTTGGTGGACAAGCTGTCGGGACATTATTTGATGACGGGCGGACGGACGCAAGGCATCAAAACAGGCGACAACTTTGTGGTGTTGCGTAAAGGCAAAACCATCAAGAATCCGCAAACGGGTGGTGTGTTAACCCTACCAGGTGAACAAGTCGCCACTGTGCAGGTGGATGGTTTTATCGGCAAGCAAAACAACACATTAAGTAAATTACGTTTGGTATCAGGTCAAATCGACGGGTCATTGACTGAGTATGTGGTTCAAGAAGGATAAACAATGAAAATTATAAAAAAAATAGGTTTAGGCTTGCTCCTAATGGGCATCACTGCTTGTAGTAGTTCAGGTTATCAACATTCGGCAGCGATGGATGACAAAGCCTATCTGGCTTTGAAAGGGGATCCTGATGGGATCCGATTGGTGGTCGATGGGCAGTCCGTCGATGTGGGTTCTCGCGAGGTGAAGACCTATGAGTTGGATGGCGTTGACGTCACTCGGTTTGTGGTTGCCAAAGGCAAACATCATGTGCAAGTGTATCGCGCTGACCGTTTGATCATCAACCGGAAAATCTTTGTGACACCCGGTCACCTGTTTGAATTGGAGATGTAAATGAAGTCAATCAAATTAATTGGCTTGGCTGCGTTGTTGTCGCTAGGTTTGGTCGGTTGTTCCGGCACCAAAACCTTGTATCACTGGGGTGATTACAATGAAACGGCTTATGAATATCAAAAAGAGCCGTCGCCGGAGACTCAGCAAGCGCATGTCGATGAAATGCTGGAAATAGTGGAAGATGCTACGGATGACCACGAGTTGGTGCCGCCAGGGATCTATTTTGAGCTCGGCATGTATTATGCGGAGCAGAACCAAACACAAACAGCGAAAGTGTATTTTGACAAAGAGGTGCAAGCGTTTCCAGAGTCTAAAACGATGGTCGCCTTTGCGTTACAACAGCTAGGAGAACCCGTCCAATGAGAAAGATTGTTTTAGGTATCATGGTCGTGATATTGGCTGGGTGTCAATCGGCACCTCAATTCACCAAGGAACAGCTGTATCCGCTCATGTATGCTGAAAAACCTTTGTCGATTGTGGTTGCGCCCATCATCAACAAAAGTACGGCTGCGGATGCAGGCGACTTGTATCAGACCACCATCGCCAAACCTTTGGCTGAAGCAGGCTATTACGTCGTTTCTGTTCCTTTCTCTAAGCGTATCTTAGAGCAAGAAGGTTTGGTCGATGGTCAGCAATTGGAAGCCATCGAAGTGTCGTCTTTCCGCGATATTTTTGGGGCGGATGCCGTGCTGTTGGTGACCATCCAAGAGTGGGATACCAACTATTATGTGGTCGGGGGCAATGTAACGGTCAGCTTGGCGATGTCACTTAAATCGACCCACAGCAATGAGCAGCTCTGGCATTACTCAGGTAAGATAGTCGTGGATACCCAAGGTGATTCAACTGGGGGGTATCTCGGAAAATTGATTGCCACTGCTATCAATACCGCGCAGGCCAAGTATGTCGATGCTGCGGAGCAAGTTAACAACAGGGTGGTGTTTACCATGCCACGTGGGCAGCATCATCAAGGGTTTATGAAAGATCAAAAGGTGCCGACGAGCTTGCTGGCTCCACAACTCGCAGCAGCAGAGTAACGGTTATTCTTGCTCCACCATGCATAAAGTCACCTTCGCGGTGGCTTTTTTTATGTCGGTATCTTAGAGGGGCGTTGCGGCTTGCTTGGTATTTAGGTGAGCGCGCATGCGTATGTTGGTTTAATGTTTTTATTTTATTAACATAATTAGGAAAATGTTTTTTTTTTGCGGCTTTATTTTTTTTAAGTTGAATGATGCAAAAGGTTCAGTATAATAAAGGTTAATTTGTTATGATTGCCGTGACTTTATTATATTAAAGTTATCATTCGTCGCCCTCTTTTCTCAACATAGCCTCGTTCCATTTAAAATAACATTTGCAATATTAACGTCAACTTAATGAGTGCTGGTATAACCCAACGCCAAC
>JADHND010000014.1 GCA_016779685.1 Shewanellaceae bacterium
CATGGTTTTTATTGAGTTTATTTTATGAAAAGACGATTTCGATTAACACGACGGCAATCGGGGGCAATACGGAGCTTCTAGCAGCGCTGAGTACGACATGACGTGTAGAGCCACTCTTCCCGAATCAGGAAGGGTGGCTAGTTGAATCGCAGGTCAACATACATTGCGTATTATTGGGTAAAATGAAGTAATGGCGAGACGCAGAGTAAGATACCCGTGAAGACGATAAAATAGGTTGTTATCGTTCGATAAGGCTTTAAATCATCGATTTTAAAGACCAAGTAAGCGGGAATCAAACAACCCACAAGCCCAAAAATCGGGCCACTCAAAGAGGCTAATTTTAGAATGGACCAATCACTCAATGTAACCAGCCAGCACAGCACAATAACAAACAGCGTTGCACCCTGTTGAAGTTTCTTGTCGGTTAATTCTTGCTGAAGATACGACTTCGTCAGGTGTCTAAGTAACCCCATCAGTGCCTCACGCAAGCCTAAAAAAACGCCAAAAAATGAGGTCACAACAGCAAAAATATCGATTAATACGCCTGCATAGGTTGCCCAATTGCCTGGGTAATATTGTGCGATGATGGCCAGAGCTGAAATATTTTGCGCCTGAGCAGCAAATGCCTGTTCTTGTTTTATGGCAAACGTAAAAGAAATCGCAAAAAAGAACACCACGCAAAACAGAATGATAAATGCGATATTCATTGAACGAATCGCTTTGTAGCGTGCCACCTCAGTCGATTTAAAGTGAGATCGATATGAAATGACCATTGGGCTCAGTGATTGGATAAAGAGAATGGAGGTCAGGGTAAATGGCAACGTAATGATGATATTCATCCAAAGCGTAGACCAGTCGGGGATTTGTGTAATGGCTTCCAGATTCCAAAGAGGAATTAACAGCACGCCCATCACGGCGACAATAAACAAGACAATCACGGCCATGCTACCAGAAACTGCAAAAAGAAATTTTTCTTTACTTGATGCAATCCAAACCAATGCTGAAAGCAGGCATAAGCTATAAAGTGGGTTATCGGATAGATAAGTTGAAGTCACCCCAAAGGATACCAAGTACGAAGCGCTGTCATTGGTGATGGTTAACGCATAAATAAAAGCCCAAATAATGAGCATAATAAAATATAAAATACCCGGGATGATGCCCCAATGATGACCAAGATAGTCATTTAAGATGCTTGGATAGTCTTGGCATGTTTTAGAGTGGGCTAGTGTATTGATAAAAAGTTTTTGAAAAAAATACATGGCAGGGTAGCCAATGAGAGCTGAGCCTAAAAAAACCCAGATTCCCATCACGCCAATTTGGACAGGTAACAATACAATACCCGCACCAATAGCCATACCAATACTCATGACGATCCAGCCGTAGTCAACTTTTTCAAACTTTCTGGCTAGTTTTTGATCTTGTGGGGACAATTGGTTTAATTGCTTTAAATTACCCATGTTTACTCCTAAATTTATATCCATTTTTTTTTTATATTCAGTTGCTTTTGTATCAAAATTTAGAATTTTATGGAAGTATTTTTTAGTGGTATTTTGTACACTAAAGGCAGTTGTGTAGTTATTGTAATCCAAGGCCTTTCATTTAAGCCAAACTAAGCGTCGTATAAGGATAAGAGATGCGTTATAAGATTTTTGTGATCAATCTGAAAGAAAATACATCTAGATGGACATTTATGACATCGCAATTACAACGCTTACAACTTCCGTTTGAGCGGATCAATGCTGTACGGGGCAATGCGCTTGCAGCCGCTGATGAAGCCGTGATTTATCCTAAATCATCTCATACGACTTATTATCCAGTTAAATTAAGTGCTGGTGAAATAGGTTGCTATCTCAGCCATATACAATGCTGGCAGCAACTCATAGAACAAGATCTCGATTTTGCTCTTATTTTAGAAGATGATGCTTTGTTACCTGATAATCTGCACCTATATTTAACACAGGCTTCTCATTATCCGAAAGATTGGGATTATATCGAATTGTCATCGAGTCGTCGATGTCGCCCAGCTTATGCTACGGTTGCTGATTTTGATGCGTTTAAATTGGTTAAAAGAAAACAATTGCATGCAACGACCACAGGCCAGCTGGTGTCTAGACAAGGTGCTATCAAGTTGCAACGTCACGCCTTACCCATGAAGCGTCCTATTGATATTGATTTACAATATGTCTACGAGAAGTCAACCCATTGCTACTCTGTAGATCCCTTACCCATTACGGGCGCTGATTTTCAAAGTCATATTGCGTCGATGGGGCGGCGTTCGAAACCATGGTCTGCACTGATGAAGCAACTTTGGTTTAGAGTTCAACATCGATATCGCTTATATCAGCATTTTAAGCACGTTGAGTCATTAAAAAATTAATTTTTTTGGATATCATCGACGATAAGTTTGTTGGGTGGTGATGAACGATCAATTGTGCCATAGAGCACAATGCTTTTTTTCCCTTCCATTGAAAAATAAAGCAATTGATTCGATTCTTGGGCATAGATGATGACCGTGCCAAGATTGTCTTGAAACTCGTAGAAATTTTTGCCAATGTCCTTGACAACCATGCCGTTCATCATGACTTTATCGTTGTCATTAAAATCACGAGAACGTAAAATATCTAAACTGTTTACTTTTTTGCTGATCCCAATGATCGCTTTTTTATTTCCATAGACAGTGGGTATGACAGCAAGCAAGAGACATATGTAAATCCAAGACCACTTAGACATCACCTTATCTCGTTTCAACATTCACATCCTTACGTTCAGTATAACATTCTTTGAGGTAACTCGCTGTTATACTCTTTCCGTCGGTAAGGGGATCATAAAAGACTTTACTTTTTTGAAAAGCTGATGACGGCAACTTTTTGAAAGATTTCCCCAGAGTTATCCACTGAAAATGTGGATATCTTTGATCCTTTGATCGCGCGAAAAAAGCATGTAAAACAATGCTATCTGGAAGTCAAGCTCCATGCTGAAAAAACACAGAATTTAAAATACAAATGTTTGACCAACTGCGGGCACGAGATAGCGTTTAGGCTTTTTTTGTTTCGCCGCCACTTGCTTCATAACATCAGGCGCTTCATCTTGAGCATCGTCACCTAGTGGAAAGGTACCAAAATGAATCGCCATGACATATTTTGCGCCTAGATCTCGTTTGGATGCGGGCACATCTAGCGGGCCCATATGATTGTCCTTCATGAACCAAGTGGGTTTGTAGGCACCAATCGGTAACAATGCCATATCAACCGAACCGAGGCGCTGTCTAATACGCTGATAATGCGGGCCATAACCGGTGTCGCCTGCAAAAAAGACGCTGGATTGTTTGGATTTCATAAAATAGCCACCCCACAGCGACTCATTGGTGTCGGTTAAGGTTCGCTTGGACCAATGGCGAGCGGGTGTCAGCGTGACAGTAACAGAGCCGACTTGCGTCGATTCCCACCAATCTAAGGTAACGATGTTGGTAGCTTCAATCGATTCTAATAAATGTCGATTGCCGATAGGAACAATAAATATGGGCTGATAGAGTGTTTCTAATTGTTCTAACGTTGGTAAATCAAAATGATCATAGTGGTTGTGTGAAATCACCACGGCATCAACTTGACCTAGTTGAGGCATGGTAATCGCAGGTTGATGCATTCTTTTCGGACCGACAAAGGAAACAGGTGTCGCCCTTTCTGACCAAATAGGGTCGGTTAGAATCAAGACATCATTTATTTGCACTGCGGTCGTTGAATGGTTAATAAAAGTAACTTGAGCTGAGCTTTGCATGGCGGGTAATTTTGAGATAGATTGAATGGGTCTTTGTTCCCAAGGACTGGGTTCTCGCTCCCACCACCAACTGATCAGGTCACCAAATCCTTTACGTTTGTAGTCTGTTTCTGGATTAAAAAAAACGCTGCCATTAAAGTGATTAGAGGCATCACCATGGTAACTAGTACAACTACTGAGCAACGTGTTGAGTAAGAGGATGCCAATGAGATTTAATTGAGTGATACGTACCATGATGCTCGATCCTTTATGTAGAAAATGATATTGAGAGAACGACTTTTTTACAACAGTTGCCTTTGAACAGCCCAAGACAGCTCTTATTTAGTATAAAACTCAGTTTCTAGATATTTATTTTACACTATACTTAGTGTTTTAAGATTTATTTTTCATATATCGACAGTCTATTTTAAAAGGCTGTGAAATTTCACACGAACCATGGTTAAAGAGAGAATATGAAAAGTCGCATTTATCCTTTTTTATGGCATATTCTACCGTGCTTGTTAGCGACGGTATTGCTGATGGTCATGACGTTTACACCCAATGCATCTGCTAATAAAGCGAAGCAATACTACGAAAAATCACAACAGTTAATGAAACGCAAAGACTTTGAGAATGCGCAGTCTTTACTAGAAAAGTCGGCCAAGCTTGGTTACGCTGAAGCTCAAAATGATTTAGGCACCTTATACCAAGTTGGTTTGATGGTGCCCAAAGATTATAAATTGGCGATGAGATGGTATCAAAAAGCAGCTAAAAAAGGTCATGTATACGCAACCATGAATATTGGGTTGTTGTATTATAAAGGGTTAGGTCGTAAACAGAATTTAAAAAAAGCCAAACAATGGTTTTTGAAGGCAGCAAAGAAAGGTGATGCCGATGCTCAATACAATATTGGGGTGATGTATCAACGAGGTGAATCTTTTAAACAAAATACAAAAAGTGCTTATGTCTGGTTCGCTCTCGCTGCAATTAATGGTTCTAAGCGTGGCTTAGATGCGCGTAATGTGATTGCTATTGGTATGACCAAAGCCGATATTGAAAAAGGCGATGCCTTGGCTAAGAAATTATATAAAAAATACAAAGCGCTTAAAAAATAGAAAAAGAAATAGCGACGACTAAGTTATTTTTTAGATGACTATTCTTTAACAAAATGATTGGAATAATCCTTCTTTTTTTTCATTGAAAAAAAAACATAATCCACTTAGAATATCCTTGAAGATACTTAAAAATAAACAAAAAAATACTTATCAACTGATAAAAATCTTTAAGGAATCATATGAATCTTTACGTTCGTCGCTTGTTACCCATAGCTGTGATTATTGCTATCACGGCTGTTCTTATTCAATTTATAAAACCTGAAGCATCCGGTCTTCAGGTTAATGAAATCAGTCGAGTTCCACCTGTTGTTGAAGTCGTACCAATCCATCCTGCGACACAGTCTATTTTAATTGAATCTAACGGTTTGATTGAACCCGATGTCGAGATGATTATATCGCCTGAAATAGCGGGTAAAATTATTGAAGTCAGCGAGTCCTTCGAGTCGGGTCGCTTAGTCAAACAAGGAACTTTGCTGGCGCGCATCGATCCGTTACCACACCAGGTTAAATTACAGGAAGCTGAAGCAAACTTGCTTAAAGCCGAAGCTGATTTGATTCAAGAGCAAGCTGAGCACGACATTGCTGCTTTGAATTGGAAAGACGTTAAGATTAAGCCGAGCCCATTAGCGCTTCGTGAGCCACAAATTAAGAAAGCCATGGCTGCTGTGAAAAGCGCTCAAGCAAAATTGCAACAAGCACAACGTAACGTGAGCCGCTTGGAGATTCGAGCGCCCTTTGATGGCTTGATTGAGAAGCGGAGCATAAAACTGGGACAGCATGTCACCGCAGGCACTGAACTTGGCTCTGTTTTCGGTACCGAATATGCCCGAATCCGGTTGCCGATTCGACCGCAACATTTGCATTTGTTGGCGTCTGAACACAGCCAAGTTTTGCTTCAAACCGCTGAGGGGGATGTATTGCAAGCAACCTTGTCTTATGCTGAACAACTGATGGATAAAGCAACGCGGATGTATTATGTTGTCGCTAAAATCAAGGATCCGTACCGGTTAAAGGCATCGAATTCGGCGGCCATGAAACTACCATTTTCAACATTGGTGGATGCTAAAATCGTGGGTAAGCAGTGGCCAAATTTGGTTAAAATACCGATGACTTCATTGTATAAAGACCAGGTATTAACTGTAGATACAGCCCATCGGCTGCATCAGCAACCGATTGAAATTGTATACCGTACCCAACAAGACGTTTTTTTTCAATTTACTGGTCACGAAGACGAGCAGTTTGTCTACACGCCCCTAGAGTCACCTCAAATAGGTCAAGTATATGCTGTGCAGATCCAAGCTCAAACACAATCTGCAACTTTGAAGTCGCAGCCAACGCATTAATTTAGATGGAGTAATAAAAAAATGAAATCATCTAAAGGTTTGATTGCATGGTTTGTGTATAACCCAGTTGCGGCCAATTTATTGATGCTTTTTATCCTCATTGCTGGGGCCTTGTCTTTTCAATCATTGAATCGAGAGCTGATTCCTTCTGAGTCCACTGGCAACATAGCGATAGATACAACCTATGAAGGCGTGGCAGCGCAAGACATTGAATACAACATTACCAGACCGATTGAAGAAAAGCTAAATGGCATTGACGGCATTCGTTATGTCACTTCGATTTCGAAACAAGGTGTTAGCTCGGTGACGGTTCATTTAGACAAGCGTGCTGATGAACAACTCATCTTGGCTGATGTCGAGCAAGCTATCAATGGACTCACCAGCTTACCAAAAGAGGCGGATAAGACCGAAGTGCAATTGGTTAAATTCAAACCTACAGCGATGATCGTAGGCTTGACATCAACCGGCATGCCGGAACCGCACCAGTTGCTTGCGAAAAAACTTCAAGATGAATTAGCTGCGGTGTCAGGTATAGGGGATGTCACCCTGTTAGGTGAAACAGCGCATGAGATAGCGATCGAAGTCGAACCCGCTAAATTGCAAGCTTATGGCTTAACAATAGCAGAATTGGTTAAAATCATTAAATTCAATGCCAAAAATATTTCCGCCGGGGAGATGACGACCTCAACAGGTCGTATTGCGGTTCGCAGTGAAGGTCAGATCATGGACGCGGCAGCTTATGAGCAGCTAACTGTTAAAGTGACCCCTTCGGGGCACAGCATCAGGCTGGGCGATGTTGCCGAGATAACCGATGATTTTATCGAGGGGGTTCATCTGGTCAAACAAAATGGTCTGCCAGCGCTGGCGCTCCATATTGATTTGTACGAAGGCCAAGACATTATTCGGGTCACCGATAAGGTGAAGCAATTTTTCGCGCAGCGCGTATTGCCGCCTGAATTTAAAGCTGAGATATTTCTTGATTTAGCTAAACCTGTTCGCGAACGCTTATCAACGATGACCTCTAATTTGTTGCTTGGAGGGATTCTGGTTTTTTTACTGCTGGCGATTTTTTTAGAGTTCAAATTAGCCTGTTGGGTGACGTTAGGCTTGCCAGTTTGTTTTTTGGGTACCGTTTTTTTGATGTCTCTAAGTGGTGTTAACATCTCGCTTAACATGTATAGTATGTTTGCCTTTATCTTGGTATTGGGGATTGTGGTAGATGATGCGATTGTGATTGGGGAGAGTATTCATCAAGTCACTTCACATCGGTCTTTGACCCACGCAGCCGTGATTCAAGGCGCGAAAAAAGTAGCAGTGCCAGCTACTTTTGGTGTACTTACTACGGTGGCGGCCTTTTTGCCTTTTTTATTTTTAGATAATATCGCTCCGAATCAAATTGGATTTGTGGTGATTGCTTGTTTGTTGTTTTCACTGGTTGAATCGAAATGGATCCTGCCATCTCATTTAGCGCATGTTAAAGCGACGCCTCCGAGTCGCCATTTGCTGGCGCGCTGGAAACGTGCTTTTAATCAAAAATTTGATTATTTGATTTCGGTGCAATATCGCAGTGCGGTCACGCTGGCAATTGAGTATCGGTATGCTGTTCTCACAGGCTTTTTGGCATTAATTGCGGTTTGTGCTGCGTTGTTGGCTTATTCTATTGTGCCGTTTATTTTTCAAGGCGATATCGAGAGTGATTCTACCCAGTTTGAAGTGGAAATGAATGCGATGAGTTCCGAAGAACAAACGTATCAAGTGCTACAGCAGGTTGAACGAGCGTTTGAGAGTGTCCGAGCCGTCCAGCAACAAAAGCATGGCGCTGATATTGTAAAAAACACACTCGTTCGCATGAGCAATACGTATCAATTTAAAATGCGCGTTGCTTTGGTGGGGAGCGATGAGCGTCAGATCTCGATAAAGGAATTTGAGAACCAATGGCGCGCTGCATTGCCGCAGTTACCTGGGGTTAAAATGAGTAAGTTTCAATCTGGCTGGAGAGCCGATGCGCCTATTGAGCTTAGTTTAACAGCAACAGATACGAAGCAAGCTCAGTTAGCAACTGAGATGATAAAAGCACGGTTAAATGCGATCGATGGTGTATTTGATGTCCGAGATAACATGGCTTCTGGGCATCAAGAAGTGCAGCTTGAACTGACTTCAGCAGGTCGAGCACTGCAATTGAATCTGGCGACAGTGTCAAAATATGTTCGTCAAGCTGTGTACGGAACCACCGCGCTAACCCTGTTACGAGGTGATGAAGAAGTCAATGTGAAGGTACGCTATCCATATCAACGCCGAGCGAGTGTTGCTAGCTTACATAATATATGGATTCCGGTCGGTAACGATCTTGTGCCTTTGTCGCGGGTCGCCACTATCAAAGTGGTGGATGGTATGAGCCAAATTCATCATGAAGATGGGCTGCAAACCATCATGGTGCAAGCAAATGCGGATAAAAGTAAGTTACAACCTCTGAAAGTTACCCGTGAGCTCATCGAAGTGATTCAGCCTTTGCTCGCCATGCAATATCCAGCTGTTGCTTTAAAGCTAGGACGTGCCAATGCTGAACAAGTTGAAGAGCTAAATGACATGCAGCATTTGTTTTTGATATCAGTGTTGTTGATTTATATTTTAATGGCGATACCGTTAAAGTCCTATACTCAGCCATTGATTATTCTATCGGTGATTCCACTAGGCTTTATGGGTTCTATCCTAGGCCATTGGTGTTTGGGCTTACCACTTAGTTTTCTGTCTTTAATGGGCATGTTGGCGTTAGCTGGCGTGTTGGTAAATGATTCGCTGGTATTAATCGACTATTTAAATGAAGTCAGACGTCAAGGAGAATCGCTTAAAACCGCGCTTATTGACGGTGGCTGTTATCGTTTTCGAGCAATCTTCCTAACGTCGGTTACCACGGCTGCCGGTCTATTGCCGATGCTGCTTGAAACCAGTATTCAAGGACAGATATTAATTCCTGTGGCGGTATCGCTGGCGTTTGGTATTTTATTTGGTACCTTGGTGACTTTGTTTTTCATACCGATTTTTTATATGATTTTAATGGACATCAAAGTTTTGTTGCATCGATGGTGGTTGCCTCAACCAAGTCAAGCTTCGACCTAGTCAAGCCTCATAAAAAAGCCTCCTAATTTAGGAGGCTTTTTTAATTGAGTGCCTCAAATGCGATGATGTTTTGTTTCTTATAGGTAATGGTGCCGAGTATTTTATAGAGGTTCGCATTTGATATTTTGGATCCCTGCGGGTAATTTGTTCCCGACTCTTTTTTGAGGGCTAGGTACCAAAATTCGTCATGAACTCTAAAGGTGTAAATGATGTAGCCATCGAAGGTATTGGTGACGGTAAAACGTTCTCTTTTTTTGAGCTGATAGACATAAGATCGGCTGTTGTCGATATCCTTAGTACCGGCTTCCAATCCTTGCAATAATGGAACCACGCCTGATTCAATTCCTTTAAAGCCCATCGATCTGATTTTATCTAACTTAGATGAAGCATGTGCTTGATATGCCATCGCAAGATAAGGTTTCACAAATTGCTCTTGGCATTGACGCTGGTCGCCCTGGCGCCAATTTTTAATAAAGGGATCAACAATTTGAGCTTGATAATTTTCTTCGACATATTGTTTGTATAACAGCTGAATCCGCTGCCGATTGTGACGATTTCGCTGCAAGGTGATGATGCCTTCATCACATAAGCTCATGGCACGATTAAAATGGATCTCAGCCATATCAGATGGCTGGTAATTTTGCTTATCGTTTTGCTTTATTTTATGATGGCACAATTGAAGGTGCTCGCGAAATGACTGGCTTAGATATTGATAATTGAGATATTGCTCAGGTTGATAGATGGTTCTTAATTCAGCGAGTTTGGTTTGAAATTGTTTTTTTTGGCTTTGAAATTGTTTGGTTTGTAGATCAAAGCGGTCGTCTTGCGTTGCTGCTGGTGGTGATAGGTTTTTACACAGCCAAGTAATGTCTGTTATCAGTTGCAGAGCATGCTGATTCAAGTTTGAATTCGTGACGGCAAACGTTTCATAACTTATTAAATAAATTAAGATGAGTAATACGTTGCGCATAAAATAATATACTTATCCAATCCTGCCAAGATGCTTCTTTAAATATAGCACTTAACCCTTTGTATGATAAGCAGGTAAGATGGATATTCATTGAAACTAAACGTTTAGATGATATCTTTGACATGAAACTCAGTTAACTTTAAGGGCAAAGTATGATAGGTTTGATTCAACGCGTGTCTAAAGCAAGTGTATTGGTTGATGCTTGCACGGTTGGGAGTATTGAACGCGGTTTTTTGCTGTATCTAGGCATTGAGCAGGGTGACACCAGCACACATGCTGAAAAATTAGTACACAAGGTTTTGAACCTAAGGGTATTTGAAGACAAGGCCGGCAAAATGAACGACAGCTTACAGCAGATTAACGGTGCCTTGTTGGTTGTGTCACAATTCACGTTGGCAGTAACGACTCAAACTGGACATCGTCCCAGTTTTTCAGCCGCAGCACCACCGGATCAGGCGGCGCGTTTATATGAATATTTTATAGCGCAAAGTCGTTCAGCCGTACAGGTGGAGACGGGTCGCTTTGGTGCTAACATGCAGGTCACCAGTGTGAATGATGGGCCAGCCACTTTTTACTTAAAAATTTAATAGGCCAAGGATGTTTTTAGGATGAAAAATCCACAGCAATTATTCGAACACATGATGCAAGACAATCAATGTTACTTAGCGCCGGGCGCTTATGATGGCTTGTCCGCACGTTTGGTTGAACAGGCTGGCTTTGAGATGGTGTATGCCAGTGGTGGTGCGATTGCGCGTAGCTTTGGGGTGCCTGATATTGGTTTGCTTAGTTTTACCGAAGTGGCTAATCGTATGGAACAAATGCTGGATGTGATCGAGATCCCGATGATTGCCGATGCCGATACGGGCTTTGGTAACGTAGTCAATCTGCGCCGCACCGTGCAGCATTTTGCTCGTTTGGGTTTAGCGGCACTGCACATTGAAGATCAAACTTTTCCGAAGCGTTGTGGTCATCTAGCAGGTAAGTCTATCATCAGTACAGCAGAGATGACGCAAAAAATTGCTGTTGCCGCAGCAGTGAAACAAAGTGTATGTCTGATAGCGAGAACAGATGCGATTGCTATTGAGGGCATAGCTGGCGCGATAGAACGCTCTACAGCCTATGCTGAAGCGGGTGCGGATATGATTTTTGTTGAAGCGCCTGAAAGTCTTGCCCATATCGAACAAATTGCCCGCGATGTGGCTATCCCTAAATTAATCAACATGTTTTATGGTGGTAAGACGCCTTTGATACCGAAAGCGGACTTGGCCGCAATGGGATATAAGGTCATCATTGTTCCCTCGGATTTGCAAAGAGCCGCTATATTAGCCCAGCAGCAAGTTTTATCGGCGCTCTATCAAGATGGCGACAGTCAAGCTCTACAGGCTCAACTGGTTTCTTTTCAAGAGCGTGAGCAGATTGTACAAACATCAACTTACTTAAACATAGGTCACCCACACCATGCTTCTAATAGCTAAGTGATGGAATAGGCTATGACTCAACGAAAGACAAAAGGAATAGAACATGGAAAAAAAGGCTGATTTTATTTGGTTTAATGGGCAATTTGTTCCATGGCAGGATGCTAAAATACATGTCATGTCACATGCTTTGCATTATGGCAGCTCAGTATTTGAAGGAATTCGAGTTTACCAAGGTGGCGATCACGCTTGGGTTTTTAGATTAACCGATCACATCCAACGTTTGTTTAATTCAGCTAAAATATATCGGTTACATATTCCTTACACACCCGCAGAAGTGAAGCAGGCGTGTTTGGACGTCGTGATGGAAAACAATCTGAATACAGGCGCTTATATTCGTCCTTTAGCATTTATGGGTGCTGTTGGTGCTGGGATAAAACCACCATCTGGGGCTGTTTGTGAGATGATGATTGCTGCGTTTCCATGGGGCTCTTACCTAGGTGAAAAAAGTTTGACCGAAGGTGTTGATGTTCATGTTTCGTCGTGGCAACGGCTGGCGCCTAATACCATGCCAACGGCAGCGAAAGCTGGTGGACATTACCTATCAAGCCAGCTGATTGCAGCAGAAGCTAAGCGACATGGTTATCATGAAGGTATTGCATTGGATACCCAAGGTTTTATCTCCGAAGGGTCGGGAGAGAATATTTTTATTGTGAGAAATGAGCTATTAATGACGCCGCCAGCTAACTCCGCTATTTTACCGGGTTTAACCCGAGACACGGTCTTTACTTTGGCGCAGAAAATGGGCTTAGCGACCGCAGAACAGATATTGCCACGAGAGGCTTTGTATTTAGCTGATGAGGTTTTTATGACCGGTACAGCTGCGGAAATTGTACCTGTTCGTAGCGTCGATGGCATCACCATTGGCCAGGGAAAAGCTGGCGAGATTACCCAGCGTCTCCAGCAAGCTTTTTTTGGCTTATTTACCGGCGAAACCCCTGACTACGGATCATGGCTAACGCCTGTGATGTAAGGAGAGCGGCACTTTCTAAGCAAGAATAGGCGCTAAAAAATAAGAAATAAACACAGGAAGGCGCCTAATGCTAAGCGATACAGCACGAAAGGAAGCATGCTCATCTTGTTGATTATCTTCAAGAAGAAATGAATACAAAGCCAAGCAGATCCAAAGCTAATGCAGCTGCCAAGTAGCATGCCATGCCAATCCAATGTCTGGTTGCTTTGGTACAGTTTGATTGACATTAGGCTAGCTGCACCAAGAATAAGCGGAATGGACAGTAGAAAAGAAAAACGTGCGGCGCTGGTTCGGGTTAACCCTAAAAATAAGGCGGCAGTGATGGTGATACCAGAGCGAGACGTACCC
Source organism: Shewanellaceae bacterium (assembly GCA_016779685.1). Taxonomy (GTDB): domain Bacteria; phylum Pseudomonadota; class Gammaproteobacteria; order Enterobacterales; family Shewanellaceae; genus UBA2521. The sequence continues at coordinate 13,095 of JADHND010000014.1, forward strand.
GGAATTAAGGCCAATGCTTGCGCAAATCCAATCAACAAGGCTTGTTGCCATGTTAATTTGAGTTCGTCTTGAGCTTGTGCTGGCTGATGATCTGCCCAACCTAGGAGTAAACCAAAGCCGATGGTGGTGGCGGCGATAACACCGATGTTTCTAAAATACACATCGATTAAATCAGCCAGCATAAAGCCTGCGCCCACAGCAGGTAACGTTGCAATGACAATCATCCAAGCTAGTTTAGCTTCAGGTGTTTTGGTTTGATGGGTTATTTGAGACCACCAAGCCAGTGTTATGCGCTGGAGATCTTGTTTAAAATAGGTCACTACCGCACCTAATGAACCGATGTGTACAGCAACATCAAACGCCAACCCTTGATCAGGCCACCCTAAAAGTTCCGATGGGAGAATCAGATGGGCGGAGCTCGATATGGGTAAAAATTCAGAGATCCCTTGAATCAGTGCCAGCATCATAATTTGAATCCAATCCATGACGTATTTACCCCGGTAAAGGAATGTGTTCGAGTTGGGTTGATGTGGAGAAAGTTGCCCACAGTGATTGCATTGTGACATGCTGAGTTGGATGTTGCAGATGAGGGGCAATGTCGACTAGGGGTTTTAAAACATAAGCTTGTGTTAAAATTTCTGGATGCGGCAAAGTACAAGGCTGCTCAGTCGTCATTTGATTAAATAGCAATAAGTCTAAATCCAAAGTACGGTCGCTAAATTTTTCCTCGGTGCGGCGCCGGCCATGCTGCTGCTCGATGGTCTTGAGTGATGCCAACACATGCGTTATGGATGCCTCCGTCTTCAAGCCTATCACAGCATTGAAGAATGCTGAACCTTGAAACCCCACTGAATCGCTTTTATAAATCGGAGAGCATTGTTCATGGATGAAGCGAGTCTTTAAGACATCGATAGCTGACAGAAGGTTATGCAGTGGATTGATATTGCTACCTAGGCTGACATAAAATAGGTTCATGCTTGCGTCCTGTGGATGCTAACACTGACGTTGCTAGCGATGTCCAATGCGGTTGGTTTGTAAACTTGAACCTTGACCTCGGGCACCTTGAATGTGTTGATAATCAAGTCTGCGGTGCGTTCTGCGACCGTTTCAATTAAATTAATAGGGGCTTGTTCTAGCATGGCAACCACTTTGCGGGCGACGGTATCATAGCATAAGGCGTATCGATAATCGTCATCGATTGCTGCTGCTCGGTGTTCCCAGCTCATTTCAATATCGAGTAAGAGGGTTTGTTGGTGCGCCTTCTCCCAAGGATGAATACCAATGTAGGTTGTGACTTGAAGTTGATGCAGATTGACTTTATCCATGCATACGTTACTCGAAATAAAAAATCATGCCTCTATATTAATGGATGGCGCTTTAAATGCCAATAATTGTTCTAAAATTACAGGGTCTGACACAAAATTTGCTTTCTTTATATTCAAGCTAGCGTCAGAATAAGACGATATAGAATTAAACTTTAAATAAATGTGAATCAATATGTTGACTTTCTTTTTCATGGGATGTGCTTACTTATTTGGCTCTATTTCAGGTGCTATTTTACTGTGTCAATTTTATCATTTCCCCGATCCACGCACCCAAGGCTCTAAAAACCCGGGAGCAACGAATATTTGGCGTCTGCATGGAGCTGACAAAGCATGCTTTGTCTTGCTGTTTGATGTCCTTAAAGGAACCATTCCAGTGTATTGCGCCTATCTCTTTGATACAGCTCCTTTTGGATTGGGATTGATTGCGGTTGCCGCATGTATTGGACACATGATGCCTGTATTTTTTAGTTTTAATGGAGGCAAAGGGGTGGCTACCGCCTTTGGTGCTATGGCGCCCATCGATCCATGGTTGGCTTGTTGCTTGGTTTTAATTTGGTTGTTAATTTTATATACGACCAAATATGTTTCTTTGGCTGCGGTCATGACCGCCCTGATTGCACCGGTTCTGACTCATTTTTTTGATGAGACCTTTGTGATGCCAGTTGCGATGCTGTCTGTTCTGATCGTGTTTCGACATCGAGCGAATTTACGTCGTTTGGTAGAAGGATTTGAGACCAAATTCGACTAACCCTGGTTGGTACGTCCCTTCTAAAACAGAGGCATCCCTTTTTTGTTTGCTTCTAGG
>JADHND010000015.1 GCA_016779685.1 Shewanellaceae bacterium
TTATTCGAGAGCGTGCCATTGCCCGCGAAGTCATCCAGGTGGCTCAAGATATTGCAGATACTGGCTTTAACCCAGATGGACGTAATGCCACTGAATTGCTTGACTACGCTGAGTCGAAGGTTTTTCAAATCGCTGAATCCCATGCCACTAAGGCTGAAGGTCCGATAGCGATGCATGCGGTTTTAGAAAAAACGGTCGATCGTATTGAGCAGCTGTATCAAAATCCACACAATGGTATCACGGGCTTGTCCAGTGGTTATCACGATTTGGATAAGATGACCGCAGGGTTTCAAAAAGCAGACCTCGTGATTGTCGCAGCACGACCTTCGATGGGTAAAACGACGTTTGCTATGAATTTATGTGAAAATGCGATGATGGAAGCAGATAAGCCTGTATTAATCTTCTCACTAGAAATGCCCGCCGAACAAATTATGATGCGGATGCTGGCATCGATGGGACGTATTAACCAGACCAACATACGGACTGGGCAGTTAGGTGAAGACGATTGGGCTCGCCTCAGTGCCACGATGGCGCGCGTGCTTGATCCAGGCAAGATGTATATTGATGATAGCTCGGGCTTAACCCCAACTGAGTTGCGCTCGCGTGCGCGGCGGGTTGCTCGGGATGCAGGAGGCTTGAGCATGATTATGGTGGATTATTTGCAACTGATGCGCGTACCTGGCTATGCGGACAATCGAACTCAGGAAATAGCGGAAATATCTCGTTCACTCAAAGCGTTGGCGAAAGAGCTTAATATTCCGATTGTAGCCTTATCTCAGCTGAATCGTTCATTGGAGCAGCGAGCCGATAAGCGCCCTATTAACTCCGATTTACGGGAGTCAGGTTCGATTGAGCAAGACGCAGACTTGATTATGTTTATTTATCGTGATGAAGTTTACAATGAGGACTCGCCTGATAAGGGGATTGCTGAAATCATTATCGGTAAGCAACGAAATGGTCCCATCGGTCGTGCTAAATTGACATTTATGGGGCAGTACTCCCGTTTTGATAATTATGCGGCACCTATGTTTGAGCAAGAGACCATCAATTAAGATGACCAAATTCGCCGCTTATGTCCATATTGATCGAGCAGCATTACGCCACAATTTAAATCAATTGCGGCGCCGGGCGCCACATGCTCGAATAATGGTCGTTGTGAAGGGAGATGCTTATGGGCATGGCATGATGGCTGTATGTCGTGCCTTGACTGAAGCAGATGCCTTCGCTGTTGCTCGCATCGATGAAGCGTTACGTCTGCGAGAGGCCGGCATTCAACACCCTATTTTGGTATTAGAGGGGGTTTTTCAAATATCTGATATTGAATTGGCTTATCAGCATCAATTGCAATTGGTGGTTCATGATCCCTTTCAACTGAAGTTGTTCAAGCAGGTGACCTTGCCGCAACCGATACCTGTTTGGATGAAGATTGATACGGGGATGCATCGGTTGGGTTTTCGAATAGAAAATGCATTGGCCATGTATCGCGAGTTGCAAGCTTGCGCTGCGGTTCAAAAGCCGCTTGTTTTAATGTCACATTTTGCTTGTGCCGATACGCCCCCCCATGCCTTAAACCAGTCGCAGTTAGTTGCTTTTGAACAGTTGTGCCAGCAAGCAACGGAAGCCAAATCGATGGCCAATTCGGCTGCGTTGTTTCATTTAGACGCCAGTCATTTTGATTGGGTACGCATCGGCTTGTCTGTGTATGGTATTTCTGCTTCGGCCATCCACTCGAGTGAGACCTTAAATTTAAAGCCCGTGATGACATTTTATTCGTCACTCATTGCGGTGCGTCCACATAAAAAAGGGGAGTCAGTCGGGTATGGCGCCACTTGGGAAGCACCGCACGACACATACCTAGGGGTGGTGGCAGCAGGCTATGCCGATGGTTATCCTAGACATGCACCAAGTGGCACTCATGTGCTGGTGAATCGCCGTGTGGTGCCATTGGTTGGTCGGGTTTCAATGGATATGATCACCGTTGATTTAGGCGCAAATGCCACAGATAAGGTGGGCGACGAGGTCATTTTATGGGGTGAGGGACTCCCCGTTGAAGAAATTGCTGACGCGGCCGCAACCATTCCTTATGAACTCGTCACTAAGATAATGAAACGCTCAGTTAAGTACTATCGATAGCTGTTAACGCGTTACATTTTCTATCAAAGAAATGCTCGATATATTGCCTTTTTGACTCATAAGAAATTCAGAAAAAAGCTGGTTATCATGCATCGTCTTGCCCACAAAATAAACTTGTATCTCTCTCGATAAGTGGTTGTAAATAAAGTTTCTAAACAGTTTATTGGCGCCCTCTAATCCAGAGGCTTGCGTGATGTAAAAAGGATGCCCTGCTTCATTTTGGCCACTAAGTCCCCCTAAAAAGTTAATAGTTTGACCGTTCAAGGTAAAGCCTCCGGCGGTGCGCAATACTTTTAATCCTTGTCGTTTGAGTTGCTTTTCTATCAAATGATTGAGTTGAATTTGGGCTTTGTCAGCTTTAAGGTTGGCCATGGTTTGATTAATATCAGTTTCCATTTCTGGCGCCTCTTCTCGTAGCTTATGTAAGAATGATAGCGAGGCTTGGTGATGATTTAACAATACTTTGTTTTTGGTGATGGGCTTGATGGTCATGTCGACATAAAAATCGGGCTGTGACACGATGATGAGATTGCGTCGTTTGATGCCGAGTTCTGAGGCCATCTTATCCTTCGTGATTTCATGCATGGCTATAATTGTCAAAGCATGGTCTTCAGCTACGTGCATTGGCATCTGCTGCGGCATAAAGCGAGCTGCTTTAAGCAGCTCTATCCAATGTTGAATGAGGCCTGTATTTTTTTGTTTAAGTTTATGATCATGCGGACAATTATGTTGTAACCATATTTTCTTTTGCTTTATTTTAGCGGCGCTATAGCCATGCCTTTGTTGTTGGGTTTGATACGCATCATAAAAATGAAAAGCGGCTTGTATTTTATTAAAACGCAGTTGGATCTTTTGTTCAATAGAGTTGTCAATTTTAGCAAGTAATGCCAACATAGGTTCGGTGATGCCGTGACTTGCTAACAAGGTTTGATACGTCACGGTAAGACTTTTGAGTTGGTTGGACTGCAAGGTTTTTGGAGAAAAAGGAGGGGGATCCAGTAATTGTACGTACAAATACTTTTGTGCGTCATAAAGCCCGATGACCTGTTGAATCAGCTCCTTTATTTCATCTTCACGCTCGAGGTAAGGAGGCATGTCAAGCAAGTTGAACATGAGGTAGTCGGTTTCTAGAAAGTAGAATTCAAAGCCGCGTTTTTTGGCAATTTGGAGATCTTTTAAAGAAAGAAGTTGGTGTTGTATCGCCGCGTATAGCTGAGGTAATGAGACATTATTTTGCCGTTGTAAATGTGCAATGAGGAACGCATCACTTAAGTCGTCGGTGATATCCAGATCAGAACTTTCATTTGGAAAGACACCATAACGCGGTCGATGCTCATCTAGGTAGCATGTGAGTACAGGATTGTACAGAAATGTGGTTTCTAGAACGCTGTCCCGACCGACAATAGCATATTGTTCGCCATTACTACGGTGTCCTATCAGGAGATTGCCTCCGTCAATACAGCTATCAATGGTCAATAAGGCTTTGGCTTCATGGTTTGCAAATGTTTGCGTTTGTACACGCCGTTGATGATAGACCGCTTTTTTGGTGTAACCCTGGCATTCTTCCGCATGCGATGCTCCACCGACGCTGTGGTGTCCCTCTAAAAAAGAACAAGCGCTGCTTGGTAACTGATAGCGTGCGAGTTGCGTGATTAATGGAATAAACGTATGGGACTTATAATTTGCCGGCAGTAAATATTTAGGCTGTAATACAGCTCCGTAAGGTTCGGTGATGCATATGGGGTCATCTAGCCATTCGAACAAGTTAGCGGTGCGTATCTGTATGTTTAAGATATCCCCTATGTTGGTCAGTTCATCGTATATTTGGGTGCGTAATTCGGGAATGTATATTCGAGTGACTCGAGCACTGCAATCATCACAAGGCAACTGATAGTACGATTTTTGATGAGCGGTGGATGTTTCAAATTGGTTGGGCGCAACCGCTAACGTATGGTTAGATTCCATGATGCGACCATGGTGCGTTTGAAATATATTGATACGCATACTCATTCCTTTGTCTCTAGCTAATCAATTTGCGGCGCAGTTTGCATGCGACTGTTCACAAATTATTTGTATAATTCTGTGTTTAGATCGAGAAGTTATTAGATAGGTTCTTCGGGACTAACTTCAGCTATATGATTGCTCAAAAAAACCATTCGTATGGTTTTTTATTGCAGCAACATGTCACAATCTAACCCAGAAAAAATAAACAGATTCAGGCTAAATCGCAATAAAAAAAAAGAAATAATGGCTTATGATGATAAAATGATAAAATTTTGTTTCAATTTTGTTTCAATTTTGGTGTGAGTAGGCAGCCTCGCTGATGATCAGAGAGGCAATTAAATTTTTTATTTGTATTTACGAGGCCGTTTGGTTGCGATCGTGGCAATATAAGCATGCCAACTCGCATAACTGAACAATGGCATAAATAGCACAAATCCCAGCCCTAAGGTTGCAAAGCTAAGTATCGTACCGAGGGCTAAGATAGTCACCCATACCAACATAGGGCCTTTGTTGTTTAGTACAGCCATGGAACTGCTATATAAAGCTGTGACGAGGTCGACATGGCGCTCCATTAAAATTTGTGGTGTAAAAGCAGACATGCAAAAAATAAAGATGGATAGGCCTATTCCAAATGCTGTTCCGGTCAGTAAAAAGGGCAGCATATTTTCTAATGTAGGTAAAGTTTCAGGATACAGCGCGTGAATGAGGGCAGCAATGCGTGTCCAAAATATAATCATGATGACCAAAAAAACAATAAAACCAAAAGATTGAACCGCATTACGGTGAAACTCTTTCATAAAATGTTCTACGCAGGGTTTATGTCCCTTCTCAAATTCCCAAGCAATGTCATAAAAGACATGAGAGAAAATAGGGCCAACCAGTGCCAAGATAATAAATGAGGGTAAAATGGTAATATAGCTATAGACATAGGTTAGGTAAATACTCGCTATCGGAAATAAACAAAATAAGCCGCCCGCTATCATACTAATTTTTGGGGCATGTTTGTAATCATCCCAACCTAATTTAATCCATTCAAAAGGGGCTGATAAGGAAAGTTCATTGACAGGCAATTCTCGAGCGAACGGTTTATTGGTGGGTTTACCTTTGGATTTGCTTTTGGTTTGTGTCGGCGCCATAGTACTGTAAGTCCATTTTACATGAGTGTTGATGGTTATCTACATTGTACGATGATGATCCATAAATTACCAATTTACGTATAACGATAGAGTAACTTTTTAAAAGGGCACCTCAATGCAGCATCGTATATACCTGAGATGTCAAACAGAACAAGATATGAAATTGGCCATGGATGGCCTTTTTCATGCCCAGATCCAAGTCGTTGGTTTTTTGCACAATCGGCATTTTGGATCGGCTGACAACCAATTTAGATCTTTGTTTACTTTATATAATCTGTGGCACAGTTGGGCCGCTGGCTTTGGTATCGGTTTATTGGGTGCTGGTGGACTGGCGTCGATGTTGTCTATACTTGGTATACCAGCTGTTGTAGGTTGGGATGTCGTCGGTCTGATTTGTACGCTGTTGATTTTTTTTACTTGCTGGTTTGTGGGGTTTGTCTGCATCAATAAGGCTGAATTTGATTTAAAGGTTGTGGAGCAGGTCTTGTCTCAACAGGCTTACGTCTTGATTTTGGCGCCTTGTGATATCGAACAAGTACGGCAGGTTTGCCGTCAATATCCTGAGGTAGGTATATTGAATGCCAGTAAATGAATATGATTTGGTTTTAATTGGGTACAAAAAAAGGGCTAAAAGCCCTTTTTTGATACGTCGCTTAATGCGACTTTCGTTTGCTGTCTTCACGGCGTTGGCGTGGCTTAACTGGGCTGGTACTACCACCATGACCACTGGCCTCACGAATGTTAAGTCGACGACCACAGACTCGAACCTTCGCTAGATGGTTAATCACATCTTTAGGCATGCCTTCAGGTAAGTCAACAGTCGTGGTCTCATCATACAACTTAATTTGACCGATAAACTTACTTTCAATATTGGCTTCGTTGGCGATGGCACCAACGATGTTACCTACGTTAACATGGTGTTGACGTCCAACATCGATCTGATAGCGCTTCATGGTGACATTAGGGGCGCCTGTGATACCTTTTGAGGCACCACGCTTCGCGTCGCGGCGACGCTCTTGACCTTCTGGTTGACGTGTCTTTTCTCGCAGTGGTAAATCTTTGACTTCGAGTGGACGTGCTTTTTGTGCTTGATATAACAGAGCTATCGCTAAGGTTTCAGCAGTGACGTCAAGTTTCTCGGATAAACTGGTAACCGCTTGCTCTATAAAGGTCAGCGATTCGTTTTCCAATGTGGCCTTTAGCGTGTTGCCTAAACGCTCGAGTCGCTTTTGACCGACATCAGTAGGTTTAGGGACTTGCATCGGGATCATGCGGCTACCCGTCGTGCGCTCGATATTGCGTAACATACGTATTTCACGATTGGTCACAAATAACAATGCTTTTCCGGTACGCCCCGCGCGCCCTGTACGACCAATTCTATGAACGTAGGCTTCGGCATCGTATGGGATATCATAGTTAATGACCAGCTCGATCCGAGGTACATCAATACCACGTGCTGCTACATCAGTTGCAATGACGATATCAAGCTTGCCACTTTTCAGTGCATCAATGGTTTGTTCGCGCATGGCTTGGTTCATATCGCCGTGTAGGGCGGCAGCAGTATAGCCACGTGCTTCGAGTTTATCCGCTAACTCAACGGTCGCGTTGCGAGTACGTGCAAATATGATCACACCGTCGGTCTGTTCGACTTCTAAGATGCGGCTAAGCGCTTCAAGCTTGTGATGCGGCGTGACCTGCAAGAATTGCTGAGTAATACCAGCTACAGTTGCCGTTTTAGCTGCAATTTTAACGTGCTCAGGTTCTTTTAAGTGTCGGTTAGCGACTCTCCGAATAGCGTCAGGCATGGTTGCGGAAAACAAGGCCAATTGTCGCTCCGCAGGGGTGTGCTCAAGAATCCATTCAATGTCTTCGATAAAGCCCATCTTTAACATTTCGTCGGCTTCATCTAAGACCAAGGCTTTTAGCGTAGCGAGTTTAAGTGAGCCACGACGAATGTGATCCATCACCCGACCTGGGGTGCCAACGATCACTTGTGGGTGACGGCGAAGTTGACGTAATTGCTGATCCATGCTTTGACCACCGTAAATTGGCAACACATGGAAATTCGGGAGAAATTGCCCGTAGCTTTGGAACGCTTCTGAAACCTGAATCGCCAATTCACGAGTAGGTGCTAAAACCAGCACTTGCACGTTTTTGGCGTCAAAATCGATACGAGATAATAAAGGGAGTGAGAAAGCGGCTGTTTTACCGGTTCCAGTTTGTGCTTGCCCAAGAACATCACGCCCAGCCTGGAGGGGCTTAATACTGGCTAGTTGAATGGGAGTGGGCTTTTCATAGCCGAGTTTATTTAATGCTTCTAAAACGGGCTTAGCTAGCGCTAAATCGCTAAATGTAACTTCTGTGGATGACATGAATCTTGCCTTTTGGTACTTCAATAAATTAAGTTAAACAAGCCAAAATCATAATCATCCGTCATGGATCACCCTATAATTTCAGCCATACAAACCGAGAATGGTACCATAAATAGCTGTCAATGAAAAGAAAAACAATTGTCTATGTCACAGAAGTCGGATTTAAAGCATCGCTTGTAAAAAGTGGCCAGTATGCGAGTTCGGATGGCTGGCCACCTGCTCTGGTGTGCCCGTCGCGACAATGGTGCCACCACCGCTGCCACCTTCGGGGCCTAGATCAATGATCCAGTCAGCTGTCTTGACCACGTCAAGGTTGTGTTCGATGACCACCACAGTATTGCCTTGATCTCTGAGCTGATGCAGCACATTGAGCAGCATTTGAATGTCATAAAAATGCAGGCCTGTTGTGGGTTCATCTAAAATATACAGCGTACGGCCAGTGCCTCGTTTGGAGAGCTCTTTCGCCAGCTTAACTCGCTGTGCTTCACCACCGGATAGCGTTGTGGCGCTTTGACCGAGTTTGATGTAACTCAGGCCTACTTCAATCAAGGTGGTCAGTTTACGGTGGATGGCTGGAATGGCATCAAAAAAAACGGCTGCTTCTTCAACGGTCATCGCTAAAACTTGGTGGATATTTTTACCTTTATAGGTGATTTCAAGGGTTTCCCGGTTGTAGCGTTTGCCTTGGCAGACGTCACAAGGTACGTACACATCAGGTAAAAAGTGCATTTCCACCTTAATAAGCCCGTCGCCTTGGCAAGCTTCGCAACGACCACCTTTGACATTAAATGAAAAGCGCCCAGCTTTGTATCCTCGTGCATTAGCTTCATTGGTGACGGCAAACAACTCTCGGATCGGGGTGAAAATCCCGGTATAAGTGGCTGGATTCGAACGCGGCGTACGTCCGATAGGGCTTTGATCGATGTCAATGACTTTATCGCATTGCTCAATGCCTTGATGATCTTGATGCGTTTTGGCTTGATTGGCTTTGGCGCCATTTAGAATTTCATGCGCCAATGGAAATAGGGTATCGTTAATCAGGGTTGATTTGCCTGAGCCGGAGACACCCGTGATGCAGGTCATGACCCCGATAGGCAAATGTAAATTCACGGATTGTAAGTTGTTGCCCGAAGCACCATAAATGCTGATGCAGCGTTCAAGATCAACAGGTGTACGCACATTAGGCACTTCGATTTTTTTCTTTCCAGATAAGTATTGCCCCGTTAAAGATGCAGGGGTGTTTGCAATGACCTCGACATCACCTTGCGCGATGACTTGCCCACCATGTATACCCGCGCCTGGCCCAATATCAATAATGTGATCGGCGGCGCGGATAGCATCTTCATCGTGTTCCACGACCAAAACCGTATTGCCCAAGTCTCGTAAATGAATCAAAGTCTTGAGTAATTTGTCATTGTCCCTTTGATGGAGACCAATGGATGGTTCGTCTAAGACATACATCACGCCTACTAAGCCTGCGCCAATTTGAGATGCCAGTCGAATTCGCTGAGCTTCGCCGCCAGACAATGTGTCAGCAGAACGTGCTAAGGACAAGTAGTTGAGGCCCACATTGATTAAAAAATACAACCTTTCGTTGATCTCTTTGAGAATCTTTTCGGCTATCTGAGCTTTTTGACCGCTGAGCTTGAGCTGCTGAAAATGAGCATGGCATTGGGCGATGGACATGTCGCACAAGGTAGGTAGGTTCACGTCGTTGATGAAGACCAACCGAGATTCTTCTTTTAGACGGGTACCACGGCAGCTTCGACATTGATCCACACTAATGTATTTCGCTAACTCTTCTCTAACTGAGTTGGATTCTGATTCTCGATAGCGCCGCTCCATGTTGTGTAGAATACCTTCGAAGGGATGACGGCGTTTAATCACATCACCACGATCATTGATGTATTTAAAATCAATCTCGACTTTACCTGAACCATATAGCAGCTTTTGCTTAATGTTATCTTCTATGGCTTGATAGGGTTGTTCGATATCAAAATGGTAGTGCTCACTAAGAGAACGTAGCATCTGATGGTAGTAGAAGCTGCGTCGATCCCAACCTCGAATAGCACCTCCTGCTAAGGACAACTCTGGATTGCTAACAATGCGTTCTTCATCAAAGAACTGCTGCACGCCTAGGCCATCACATGTTTGGCAAGCGCCAGCGGGGTTATTAAATGAAAACACGCGCGGTTCAATTTCAGATATGCTATAACCACAACTCGGACAAGCAAAATTCGCCGAAAAGGTGATAGGTGCCGTTTCAGGATCATCGAGACTTTGTACCAAAGCAATGCCATGCGTTAGTTCTAACGCTGTTTCAAACGACTCGGCTAACCGTTGTTTGAGATCTGGTTTTACCTTAAAGCGATCAATGACCACCTCAATATCATGTTTAATGTGTAAATCTAACGAAGGCGGATCCGATAAGTCACACAATTCACCATCAATGCGAGCACGAAGAAAACCTTGCGCTAGTAAGCCGTCGAGTAGTTTTAGATGCTCTCCTTTACGTCCTCGCACGACAGGCGCCAGGAGCATCTGTTTACTTTGTGCAGGTAAGGCCAAGACATAATCTACCATTTGTGAGACCGTTTGTGCTTTTAAAGGCGTGTTGTGGGTAGGGCAGCGTGGTTCGCCAATGCGGGCAAACAGCAAGCGTAAATAATCTAATATTTCAGTGATGGTGCCAACAGTCGAGCGAGGATTGTGCGAAGTTGATTTTTGCTCAATCGAAATCGCCGGGCTCAGTCCTTCAATGTGATCGACATCGGGCTTTTCCATTAGACTTAAAAACTGACGAGCATAAGCTGACAATGATTCGACGTAGCGGCGTTGGCCTTCAGCATATAAGGTATCAAAAGCCAGCGATGATTTACCTGAGCCAGATAAACCTGTGATCACCACCAATTGATCGCGCGGAATATCAAGATGAATGTTTTTTAAATTATGAGTGCGAGCTCCGCGGACTTCAATGGTTTTCATGGATTTATGATCTCAAAGACGACGATGAAAATTTCAACAATTATGCCACAGATAGATGAGATTACCTATAGAGGAGATGAAAAAGGTCGTAGGGTCACGAATCCAATGTTTTTCATTGTGGTTGAGTTTTTATTCGTGATATTATGAATCAGTATTGGTTTTAAACGGTATGGAATTTTAGCGTGGAAAAGCTCTCAAATATTGAAAAAAAAGCAGCGTTTTCTTTAGCCAGCATTTTCGGGCTACGGATGATGGGTTTGTTTATGATCATGCCTGTTTTTGCTACCTATAGTACTTATTTAGAAGGCGTGACCCCCTTGTGGATTGGTATTGCCATAGGCGCTTACGGGTTGACGCAAGCCGTGTTTCAAATTCCGATGGGCATGTTGTCCGATCGTTTCGGGCGTAAGCCCATTATTGTAGCTGGTTTAATGCTGTTTGCATTGGGCTCTTGGATCGCTGCGCAGGCGCAAACCATCGAGATGGTGATTCTAGGACGCGCTATGCAAGGGATGGGAGCCATTGCCAGCGCAATTTTAGCGCTGGCTGCCGACTTGAGTCGAGATGAGCAGCGCGTCAAAGTGATGGCTATCATCGGCAGCTGCATTGGGTTGTCATTCGCATTATCGATGATATTAGGGCCGCTTTTAGCTGAAAAAATCGGCTTACCAGGCTTGTTTAAAGTGACCAGCGTTGGGGCGTTATTGGGTATTGCATTGATTCTGTACGCGGTGCCGCATCCTTATGTGAAAGCCCCGATAGGCGACACGACTGCTGCCGTGAGTTATTTGTTGCCTTTACTGCGACATCCCCAATTGCTCCGGTTAAATGTTGGCATTTTTATGTTGCACTTGCTGTTGACGGCGTTGTTTGTTGTGTTGCCTTGGTTGCTTATTGAAGCGGGCTTTTCTAGAGAATCGCATTGGCAGTTGTATTTGCCTACCTTTTTGTTGTCGTTTGTGTTGATGGTGCCGTTGATGATGTACGCTATGAAGCGGCAGGCAATGTTGACGGTGTTTCGTGGATCGATTGTCCTCTTAGCGGCAGCGTTGGTGGTGATGTTGATGGCGTGGCAGCAACGCTGGGGCTTGTTTGGTGCGACGATCCTGTTTTTTGTAGGCTTTAACTTTTTAGAAGCGGCTTTACCTAGCATGGTAACGCAAAGTTGCCCAGTGGGAACCAAAGGCACAGCCATGGGTATTTACTCTAGTTGCCAGTTTTTGGGTGCATTTTGTGGTGGTCTACTTGGCGGAGCTGTGTATCAATACGCAGGGGCACCGATGTTGCTACAAATATTGCTGCTGTTGTTGACGGCTTGGTTGCTCCTTTCATGGAGTATGCAAGCGCCAAAGCGTTTTAAAAACTATACCTTAACCAGCACTGCGTTGGGCGTACAATCAGCCCAACACATGGTTGATAAATTAACACAGTTGACCGGTGTTGCCGAAGTGGTGGTCGTTCCTGCTGAAAAAACGGCTTATTTAAAAGTCGATGAACGATTTAATGTCAGCGAAGCTAGAGCTGTGATTGGCTAGTTTCGTAGATAAGTGGTCATTGAGCATTCATAATGGGAGAAAAAAATGGCGAGTCGTGGTGTAAATAAAGTTATTTTAGTGGGTAACCTTGGACAAAACCCAGAAGTTCGTTATATGCCTAATGGTAAAGCGGTTGCCAATATAACAGTGGCAACCTCGGAGTCTTGGAAAGACCAACAAGGGCAAGTGCAAGAAAAAACCGAATGGCATCGGGTGGTCATGTATCAGCGTTTAGCAGAAATTGCTGGAGAATACTTACAAAAAGGTTCCAAGGTCTATTTAGAAGGTCGTTTACAAACCCGTAAATGGCAAGATCAAAATGGACAAGATCGTTATACAACTGATATTGTAGTGAATGAAATGCAGATGTTGGATGGCAGAAGTCAACAAGGTCAAGGGTATCAGGGGCGAGGCCAGCAAGGGGCGCCATCGGACTTTCAAGGAAGCGGTCAGGGACAACCTGAATCAGACCAGATGATGGGTGGATCTTCTCCATCACAAGCCGGTTTTGGTCAAGCTAAGCCACATAACAGTGGGGCGACAGGTTCTCCAAAAAACAACAATCCAGTTGAGCCTGATTTAGGTGATGGTTGGGGCGATGACATTCCATTTTAATGTGATGTTGCACTGCATTCGATGAATTTACAAGAATTGCACGCATTTGATGAGCACCCGCAATTGCCGGTGCTTGCTAAGCTCATCTATGTTTTCTCTGGCCAGCGTCAGGCTTTGACAGGTGTATCCTCGCTGTCGTTGAGTTATCAGCAGATTCAACAAGAGGTCACGGTGATGCTGAGCAATGGCAAGGTTAGGGTGCCTGAATGTGAACACATTCAAGTGGCTTTAGAGGCGTTATCGCAAACGCCGTTGTTGGATGCGCCACTAGGTGTTGCTGAGGGCTGTGTGGTGCGGTTTCCTTTAGTAACCTGTTTAGAAGGCGTTGAGCAGCGGCAACCGATGCACGTCTCGTGGCAGCCGAATAATCAACTGGCGCAGTTTTTGAGGTTGTATGGCGTGATCGGAGACGGAACGTATCCATCTGAAGCGCTACAAAATTTTGTCGCTTATTGGTTGGCTCGCCAACAGGCGCAGTTTACACAGTTGGTTTGGACACAAAAGTTTGCCCAGCATTTACAACGGCTGGGCCTGAATCCAGTGCTTGAACAACGGGTGCCAACGCATCAGCCTGTTGGGTTGCAACAGCCGAATAGTCAGACTGCACAGCAGCAGAATACAGCGGCTCTGGTACAACAAGATTTTGCTGATTTTTTGAAAGGATCGTGATATGAGTCAAGCACCTAAGACGCTGCGAACTGAACTCAATAAATTGACGCAGTTGCAAACTAAGTTACAAACTCGTGGAACCCCACTGATGTCGGCAGCCGCTTTGCAAGATGCGATAGAGGCGGAAGACAAAAAGCGGTTTGAAGTCTTGGCCAAAGCGCGATTATCCGCACAACAACAGCACCTACGTTCTCTGGTAGCTTCATCTGATGTCAATCCTAAATGGACGTTAGCAGAGGCTGAGCGTCTGCATAGATTGTCCCCGCATGCAAATGATTTTACCAATGGCTTTGAAACACTCTCGATGTTATGTATGCATTTGTTGCATCATCACGAAGTCGGTGGCGTGTGTTGGATGTTACTGGGTGCGTTTGGACGCGGTAAAAGTACTTTAGCGGGCGCTATGTACCACGCTTACATTGAGCAAGGACAGTCTGCCTGCATGATACAGTGGCAGAAATTAGTGCGACATGTTTGGGCAGGCGGACCGAAAGCGCAGGCTTTGCTCGATAATATTTATACCACCGATTTATTGGTTATTGATGAGTTAGGCTATGACAGTCAGTCTTTGCGTGAGACAGAGCAAATGATGTTAAGTACGATTATTCGTAACCGTAAGAGCAATTGTCGTTCTATTGTTCTTTGCAGCAATCATTATCCAAATAGTTTTGAGCATGCCATAGGTGATCCCAGCGTGCAGGGTCTGCGAGATTACAAAGCATATACGTCTGTATTCGAAGGTGCTTCTTATAGGCAGCCTCTTTTTACGGATGTTCATGGCCACAGTATGGCAGATAGAGGCGTCACTTAACGTTGCTGCTTCGCCTTCAGAGCGCGTTTCGCGCTCAGATAAGCGAGTCCTTGTGCACCTTGTAGGCCGCCAGTATGTAGCAACACCAGCTTGGAACCACTCACGATTTGTCCCTGTCTAATTTTATCAAAGACCCCTGCGACCATTTTTCCAGTATAGATAGGTTCAATAGGAATACCTGTTTGCTGAAAAAAATCAGCGGTCAAGCTGATCAATGCTGGTGGCGCTTTGGCGAAGCCGCCGTGATGGTAATCATGTGATAGAGAAAAAGGATAGACTTGTTCTCCATAAGCTCGCTGCAAGTGGTTGATGTTGTCTTCCAGATTGTGGGCGTTTTTTAATGCACAAAAACCCCAAAGTTGACGTTGTCCACGATTGGCATAGGCTAGGCCTGCAAGAGTCGTACCACTGCCTACGGCGCAGCAAAGCATATCATAATCGTGCGTTGACAGTTCTTCGATGATATCGCCCACACCTGCCATTGCCGCCGGTGCATAGCCACCTTCAGGAATGACAAAGCTGTTGGGGTATCGTGCCTGCCACATGGCTTGGTAAGTTGGATCGTGACGCTGTTGATAGGTTTGACGTGTCACAAAGTGACACACCATGCCTTGCTTGATGAGCCATTTTAACGTGGGGTTCTGTGGATCAGGTTCACCTCGAATAATGCCGACGGTTTGAAAGCCAAACAGTTGTCCAGCACCCGCTAGCGCATATAAATGATTCGAAAAACAG
>JADHND010000016.1 GCA_016779685.1 Shewanellaceae bacterium
ATTGCATCGATAAGTGAGCAATACTTAGCTGATGTGAATTTACTTATCAATACGAGACCAAGAAAAACACTCGGCTTCTTATCATTGATAGAAGTTTTGACTGGTAAGCGTGTGTCGGTTATGTTGAGAATCTAGCTTATAAAAAAATACTGTTTATTTGAGATGAAATGTCGATAAATGATATAAGTATTTCTTTGCTTGAAGTTGAATAAGATGAAAATATGGATGATAGCTACGCTACTAATGGTGCTAGGTTGTGAAGACTCGACTGATTTATCAGCTGCAGCTGAGGTTTCACTTGATGATGTCAATCAGATTAGGGATGGATTAAACCTGACTGTGGGGGGCAAGCTGCGAAGTGGGGAAGGCCCGATTTCTTACGATGAAGCAAAAGGTGCATTGGTCACGTTGCAGTACAATCAGGTTGATTTTTTGGTCACCGTGTTAAAGGATGGCGAACAAATTCAATCAGCTGGTGATGATGTCGAGTGGGATATATATGATCAAGATGGAGTACTGGTTGTAGCTTCATCAGAGAATTTGACGATTGTAGGTAATGGTACTTTTATATTCAAAAAGCCAGGTGAATACGAAGTTAAGGTTACTTCGAAGGCTAATTTTACAGCGGTGGAGCAAGGCTCACTAAAAAGTGTAAAGTTGATTGTTGAGGCTTTTGATCTGAATCAATTTTTATTAGGATCCGAGTTAAAAGGTTTTAAAGTAAATGATCAAGATCGTGTGGTTGTAAGTGATACGCCAGAAGGCATTCCAATGCAATTTTATTTAGAAAAAGACGGTGCCGAACTGCATGTACCGAGTTATGTCCAACAAAGTTGGCAAATCACAGCCAATAGCAATTCGTCGATGTCGTTACACCCCAAACTAGGCACGCTATACCCTGGTATTGGGAGTAAAGCCTCAGGTGTGGGCGTGGAAGCCAGCTTTAGTATTGATGCTAATCCAGCTATCACTAAATCCATCACAGTCGATGTAGTCGACCCTGTCTATACCGAGATCATTCAGGAAATATACTTTCCTTTGGTTGAATCTGCCAACCAATTCAGTTACTTTCAGCTGCGAAAACCAACAGGTGACCAGGAAGATATTAAAATTGTTAATGAAAGTAGTGATTTGTCCAACATCGCTTTTGATGAGGCGAATCAGTTTTACCATTCATTTTCATCATCTCAAGTTTGCTCATTAAATATTAAGACTCATAATCCTGTTAGCTTATTTGGTCAGGCTGCCCAAATTGAGTCGATAAGTGTACCCGCTTTTTGTTCGCTTTCTTCTGACTTAAGCTCACAAATATCGGGTGATCACCTGTTTACTATGGAACCAGAGCCAGCTGATTTAAGCAATGTCACACTGCAACAATATGACTATGTGTATTTGAAATATTGGTACGAATTAAACGATGGCACGCGTTTTGACTCCAGATCTCATCTAGCTGGTACGATAGGAGATTCAGATAATTCGGCGTTGCAGAATGCCGCATTAACTTATTATGAAACAGCTGGATTGTATCCAGCTGAAAATGCGTATTTTGATACCATCGCTCCAAATAACACAGCGAGCATTGCTCAAACCATTAAGGGCAACCATAAGACCTTCCAAGCGACTGTTGTTGCCGCTACTGCATACAACAATGTTAAAATTCGAGTGAGTTCGGTGAATGACTATGGCACCTTCAATGATGAGCATCACTCGATGTGTTTAGATGCTGATCAAATGATGATTGATGTTAATAGAGGTTTACGGTTTGTCACTTGTAATGATGCCAAAGCCACCCAGCGTTTCGATTATACGGCTGACCGCCAGATTAAGCTCCATGACCAATCACTTTTAGGCGGTAATCAATGCCTTAAGTTTGACGGTTATTTTAAATTGACAACTTGTGCAATGACGATCGATTTTAGATTTTATCGTCGCGTGATGAATACCAAAGATGATGATGCGAGCACGCCACCTCGGGTTATCTTTCATAATCTATACTCAGGTATGTTGTATAATCAATTGGGACAAACGCCTTCGCGGTGTTTAGATTATAGTCCAGGGTTAAGCCTATTTAGTTATAAAGAGTGCGGTATCTGGAGCGAGAAGGATCATCCGACTGTTTTTGAACTGATTTCTGACTGAATTTAGCAAAAACAACTGTAACAGCCACATAATGTGGCTGTTTTTTTGCGTTTAGGCTATGCTCCATAGCGGGCCTAAGAGATTAAACATCAGGAAATTACAAAAGTTGAGTAAGACCAGCAGCAGCATGGGCGAGAGATCCAGTCCACCTAAATCAGGTAATTTATTCCGAATGGGCGCCATAAAAGGCTCAGTGAGTTGGGCAAGTAAGATCTCAAATGGATTAAAGCCGCGACTGATCCAGCTTAGTACAGCACGAATGATGAGCATCCAAAACAACAAGGTACCCACTTCTTTTACACAACCCAGTACCGCCAAAGTGAGTTGGTACACTAAAGGAAAGCCTTGGCCTTGGATACTGTATAAAAGTTTATATTTAGCAAAGCTGATGATTAAAGCCAACACCACTGCTGCAAAATCGATTCGACCGGCATTGGGAATAATTTTTTTTAGTGGGATGAGACAAGGTTGCGTGACCTTGACGGTAAACTGGCTAAGGGGATTGTAATAGTCTGCATTGGCTGCTTGCAGCCAAATACGTAATATAATGAGCATCAAGTAGGTGTTGATGGCAAGGCTCATCAGATAATAAAAAGCGGTCATAGGGTATTAGGCTCCTTCAAGTGGTGGCTTCGGGGGTGGTTGGCTGCGTTCGCCAAATAAGGCGGTACCGATGCGTACCAATGTGCTACCACAAGCAATGGCAGCTTGCAGGTCACGACTCATCCCAATAGAGAGTGTATCACATTGAGGATAATGGATCTGCAATTGTTGAAACATTTGGTGCATTCGTTCAAAGCTGCGTCGCACATCCAACGCTGGATTGGGCAAGGCCATGATACCTCTAAGTTGTAACTGAGGTTGGCGAGCGACCTCATCAGCGAACGAAAGCAATTCAGTGGCGGCGATGCCTGCTTTTTGGGGCTCGGCATCGATGTTAATTTGAAGACAGACTTGTAAAGGCGGCATCTGTTTCGGGCGCTGTTGGTTGAGTCGGCGCATAATCTTGAGATTGTCGAGGCTAAGTAGCCAATGCGCATGTGCAGCAACTAACTTGGTTTTATTCGACTGTAGGGCACCGATAAAGTGCCAACACAGGTCTAAATGCCGCAATGCAGTAGCTTTGGTCACCAGCTCTTGAACATAATTTTCACCAAATTCACGTTGTCCAGCCTGGTAAAGGGCTTGAATATCGCTAATGGGTTTGGTTTTACTTACAGCCAATAGGCGTACGGTTTGGCCATGTTCGGCTTGAGCACAGGCATCTTGTAGTTGTTGTTGCAGCGATTGATAGTTATCGATAATCGTGGGTTGCATGGGGAGGCTTCTGCTGAATAGGTTGCTGGGGCTGTGTCTTCTCGTGATAAACGGTCGTATACCAAACGGATAACATCATGACTGCGCCAGATAATTTTCTAAAATAAAGACGGCAGATAAAGCATCAATCTGTTCTTTTTTAAGGGCTTTGTAACCCCCTTGTGCAAAGAGAGTCGCTTTGGCATCGGCGGTGGTTAACCGCTCGTCTTGCAGTACGAAGGGCAAGCCAAAACGACCATGGAGGCGCTGCGCAAATTTGCGCGCGCGCGCAGTGAGAGGTTGTTCACTGCCATCCATATTCAGAGGTAAGCCCACCACCAAGAGGTCTGGTTGCCAAGTGGTAATGAGTTGTTCGATGGTGTCCCAGTTCGGAATGCCGTCTTGAGCTCGAATACTACACAGGGGAGAAGCGCTACTGGTGATGGTTTGCCCGATAGCGATACCAATGTATTTGGTACCAAAATCAAAGCCTAAAATACAACTCATTTATGCATGACCTATTTCATTTGATAATTGATTGATTGAAAAACCAATGGCGCGCATGGCAGCATGCCACCGCTGGGCGTGGGGGGTATGAAACAGCAAATCATGGGTAGCGGGTAGCGTTAACCATAAATTACTGGCAATTTCAGTTTCCAATTGACTGGGTTCCCAGCCAGCATAGCCCAGCGCAATGATATAATCGGTTGGCGTTTGAGCTCCTCCCAACTGGCAGAGTAAGTCATGGGACGTGGTGACCACGACATCGGGAGCAATCGATTTTGAGGTTTGCCAATCGGTTGCTGTCGCCGTATGGATAATAACACCACGTTCGAGCATCATGGGCCCCCCCAGTAACACCGCTTGTTCTAAAGTTTTCGCCTGAGGGTTGCACAGCGACATCTTTTCTAGTAAGCCTTTTATTTTTAGTTGCATTGGGCGTTGGATCATAAAGCCAAAGGCGCCACCCTGTTCGTGTCCGGTGATGTATACCACAGACTTTTCGAAGAAAGTTTGGTCGAGTCTGGGCATAGCGACCAAGAAGTGGTTTTGCAGTGAGTGCATATAAGGTATCCTTTTTTGGGGTTAACCACCAACACACTTCACTTTAAATTGGCGTTTTTCCAAACAAATTTTAATTTTATCTCGATTGTCTGTTTGTAATTCTAGTGTAAAATCTTTCACGGTACCCCCACAGCCACATTGTTTTTTGAGTTCGCGACAGAGTTTTTTTAATTCAGGCAGCTGGAGCCCTAATCCAACGACGATCGTGACGCCTTTGCCTTTGCGACCTTTGGTTTCTCGATGCAGCCGGACGATACCGTCTCCTGACGGGGGCGAGGCCGGTGATGGTTGAGCTGAAGTGTCTACGTTGGGATCTGTGCTGTATACGATACGATGTTTAGACGACATGGGATATTCAATTTAAATCCAGATACGACATATGATATCAAAAAAAAGCTCGGTTTGAAATGAGGCCAACTTAGGAACGAGTTGCAGTCCAGGAAACAAGAAGCCTCGCCCGATCAGGGCGGGGAGTAGTCACAACCAAGGGTGCATAATTAAGCTAAAAGACACCATGAATATGCCTAAGGGCAAGAATTGATGAAAGCGTTTAACCGCCAACAACAAACTGGTTACCAAGAAGCCGATGATGGTGAAGGTGAACAGTTGCTGATGCTGGATCAGTGAATATAAGGTTACACTCACTGTCGCCAATACCAAAGCGCTCAGGGTATAGGATGCTCCTCGGCATATCTTATGTTGAACCTCTGGGCTTGCGGTAGCCACCGCCATCATACCTGCAAACATAGATAGAACCAAAACCATCATGAGCCAAAACATAGGGCGACTCCTAACTTAGATATTTTATGAACCTTATTATTATTGTAGTTGATAATCATTATCATTTAAAGTTAAAAAGATCATATTTCGACTTTGGGACGTATTAAATAGCGACTGCCTTGGGTTTTTCAGTTCTCTTAGCCTCTTGAGGTGAGCGATGAAGGTATCAAAAGGCGCCATGTCGACGTACATGGATTACAATTTAAGTCGAACCAAAAACAGGCTCGATGAATCTCAAAAACGGCTTTCTAGCGGTCTGCGCATCAACAGCGCCAAGGACGATGCGTCTGGCTTAATGATTGCCAATCAGTTGATGGCTCAAATGCGGGGGCTGAGCGTTCAAACCCGCAATGCCAGTGATGCCATTTCCGTGGCGCAAGTCGCTGAGGGTGGCATGAAAACCAGCCAAGACATGCTGCTGCGGATGCGTGATTTAGCGTTACAATCAGCCAACGGCGCCCTCGGGCCCCAGCAACGCCAGGCACTGGACGCTGAGTTTCAGTCGTTGCAGACCGAAATGAAGCGGCAGCAGGATACGGTTGCTTTTGGTTCGCAAAAGCTCAATCAAGCAGCGGCTTATCAAGGTCTCTTCGACGATCCAGCCAAGGCGCAGGCCTTTGTAGCGGGACAAAATGCCGCCATGAGCCAAATAGGTGGCATCCATGTTGCCTCGGGCGGGGCGGCACAACAAGCCATTGGCCGTATCGACAGCGCGCTGGAGCAAGTGTCGATGCAGCGGGCACAATTGGGTGCAGCCCAAAATGCGCTGGAACACCGAATTTCACATCAGGAACAAACACGTGTCAACGTTGCCGAAGGGCAAAGCCGGATTCGAGATTTAGATTATGCGATGGAAAGCACGCAGCAGGCGAAGCAGCAGATTATGCTACGAACCGGGGCTGCGATGAAGGTTCAAGCCAACAGCCAAACGCTCTTTCTCGCTAAAACCTTGTTTAAAGTGTAAGGCTTGCGTATATTGATGCACTTTTTCAGCAAAAGTGAAGCATCATGATCTATCCTGTTAATGAAATTTTTCAAACCATTCAAGGCGAAGGCTGGCACACCGGCGTACCTGCCATTTTTATTCGACTGCAAGGGTGTGATGTGGGTTGTGCTTGGTGCGATACCCGTCACACTTGGGCAGTGAACCCCGACCATCGAATTGAAGTCACTGACCTTTTACAGTCAGCCCCTGCAACTGCTTGGGCATCGATGTCACCGACCCATATCGTTGAAGTCGTGAGGCAGCCGAAGTGGACAGCCAAGTGGATTGTGATCACCGGCGGCGAGCCGGCGATGCATGATTTACGTCCCTTATGCGAGGCGCTAGAGCAGGCTGGTTATCAAATTCAACTAGAGACCAGTGGCACCTATCCAGTCCAGGTATCGGCGGCTACATGGGTCACGGTGTCGCCTAAAATCGGGATGCGCGGCGGGCATGTCATTCAAGCTTGTGCTTTGGCACGTGCTGATGAAATTAAACACCCTGTAGCACGTGAAGAACATATCGCCGCCTTAGAGGCTTTACTGAAACAGGTCTCATCTAAGCCCAGAGTTTGTTTGCAGCCGATCAGTCAAAAGCCAGCCGCAACCGCTTTGGCCATGCGAGTTTGTATTGAGAAAAATTGGCGGTTTTCAGCGCAAATGCACAAGTATTTAGAGATTGAATAGGGTGTTGCTGAAGTAAGATGGTGGAGGGGGAAGGATTTGAACCTTCGAAGGCGGAGCCGTCAGATTTACAGTCTGATCCCTTTGACCACTCGGGAACCCCTCCACGAGATGCGGGCAGATACTAACCCTTTAATTGAATGCTGTAAAGTTTTTTTTAAAAAAAACCTCAAGTCCAGCTGCAATTGGTCGATAAGTGGGCGAACTCGGGTGGCAATACCATGATAAGGTGCCTATGAAAATTGATGCGTTGGTCACGCACGAATTGCAAATAAGCGATCACATTGCAACTGCCGTCCAGCATGAACGTCAATCTGACTTTGCTTTTTTATTGGCCTTGATGTCGCAAAATGCCATGCACATGTCTCAATTTCGATTTGAAGACAGTTTAGATCCACCTGCCAGCAAATTGGCCGCACGGTTAGCGGTTTCACCCGAGCCTCCTCTGAAACAATTGTGGTCAGAACTGGGTGCGCACACCCCCGCATCGGTTTTCCATGAAGGGGGATTGGCTGCTGTGAGGTTACAAGAAGCCCTTAGACCGTCACCTATTCACTATGATTCAGAGCCAGATTATCATTTACAAGCCGCTTACAACAACGCTGACCCCGCTTGTCGTTTGTCCGACGAACAACGGTTATCCGAGGTGTATTTGAACAACATCAATTTAGCTGATGTGATTCAGCGCCAACAACGGTTGTCTGTGGTTTAAATCTGTCGCGTGACAAACGGCTCCTGCCAAGTTTTAAGCTGTTTAAGCGTGCCATAACGCATCAAAGTCAACAAGCGTTTGATGCCTCTGTGTTGGAGGTAACCTGTTTGAGGGTGGTAGCGTTCAAAGACCCGCCGATGTTCAACCGCAGACATCCAAGGTTTGAAATCAGCTGCGGTCAGTTCGGGGTGATCTGCCACAAACCGAGAAAGAGCTGGCTTGTTGAGCAGATGAGGATGATTGCTGACGTAGTAGCAGAAAGCGGCTTTGGTTTCTCCAGCGAGTTCTAATCGAAGAAATTCATAACAATGGTGATAGACTTGAATCATGCATTGTTCTCTTTGTAAGCAATGGTAGGTATTTGTGAGGGATGTCGAGTTATCTCGGTAATAATAGACCGCTTCTGATACAAAACATGTTTTTTTTGCGAGTACGGTGCGCTTGAGAAAAGGCAGCGAATCTTCAGCATATCGAATGTTTGGAAACTCACCTATTTTATTCAGCCAAAATGAGCGCTTGGTTAAGCATGACCAAGGCGCAATTTTCATATGCTTTTTATGGATCAAGCCGTGATAAGATGCCTTAGGTAATAGGCAGGTTTGTAACCATGCCGGTTGGTTAGGTATCCGTAACGAAGCACGGTTATCATCGACCATATTTAGGGTTCGGCTATAAGCGATTTCAGCGTTAAATATTTTGATGTTTTTGTAGAGTTCTGCTAAAAAATTGGGGTGAATGAAGTCATCACTGTCCACGAAACTAACGTAATCGCCTCGACAAGCTTGAAGCCCAGTGTTGCGAGCGACACCTATACCTTGGTTGGTTTGATGCTCAATAATGCGAATTGATTGCGGGTAGCGCTCTAGGTATGTACGTAAAATCTCCAGGGTTGTGTCAGTCGAACAATCTTCAACACAAATAATCTCCAGGGGTGGCAAAGTCTGTGTTCTGATGCTGTCCAAGCATGCTTGGATATAAGCTTCATTATTATAACAGGTAACAATAACGGAAATCATATTGAATCCCCAAAGGATAAGTAGCTTTTATGAATTCGTCTTTTTTTTTGCGTTGCATCGGTTTGTTTAACTTTTTTGTAATGGATTGAATAGCGAATAAAAGAGAGCAATCGTTGCCATCCTTGATGTTGCCTGAAGCCTATTTGAGGATGGTATTGATAAAAAATTTTATGATATCTTTTAGCAGATAGAAAGGGAGCAAAGTCACTAGGGATTAAATCTGGGTGTGATTCAATCATTTTAGCCAAAGTTTGTTCAATCATAAGATGTGGATGATTGGTGATAAAATAACAAAACGTTTCTATTGGATGGTCAGGTACCACCGTGTTGATAAATTCATAGCATTGCAAATAGGTTTTGACTGATTCATTGATTTTGGCGTTTAATACTGTTTTTTGAGTTAGGGATTGGGGATTACAGCGATAATAATAAATGGCTTCTGCAACAAAGCATGTTTTTGAGGCTAGTAATGTCCTTTTTAAAAAAGGCAACATTTCTTCAAGGTATCGTACAGCCGGAAACTCGTGAATATGGTTTAAAAAAAAGAAACGCTGGTAAAGGACAAATGGGGCGCCGATTGGTTGATAGATTGCATGCATCATTCCTCTGTTAGAAGCATTTGGCAACAGACAAGTTTGAAGCCAATCAGGTTGATGTTTAAAATTAATAAAAGAGCCATTGTAGATTTGTTGATACTTCACCCGACAAACAGCGATTTCAGCATCGAACGCTTTGATGTTTTTATAAAGTTCATCCAAATAATTCGGATGTATGAAGTCATCGCTGTCGATAAAACTTAAATAATCGCCCGTGCTGGTGGCAACGCCTGTGTTTCTGGCGGCACCTAGGCCTTTGTTTTCAGTGTGACGGACAATTTGGATCGTGTTTGGGTAACGCTTTTGGTAGGTTTCTATTACGGATAAGGTGTGGTCGGTTGAACAATCTTCGACGCAAATAATCTCGCCAGGCGGTAGCGTTTGGGTGCGAATGCTGTCTAAACACTGCTCAACATATTGGGCAACGTTGTAGCAAGGCACAATAACAGATATCATGTGTCATTCCTTCTTATGTTGTCTACATTAGGCGAGTTGTGAAAGTCGTTTGCGTTGATGTTGGTGATAAGCATAACCGATTCGAGCCCAAAGTCGTTTGATACCGCTATGTTGTAAATAACCTCTTTGCGGGTGATGGCGGTCGAAAATTCGTCGCAATTCCCTTGGATCAAAGTAGTGTTCAAAATCTGCTGACGTGAGCGTTGGATGCTCTGCGACAAATTGCGCTAGCGTCGCCTCATGCTTCAGTTCAGGATGGGTCATGAAATAACAACAAGTCTCCGCGGCTTTTTCAGGAACAGCTTGTTCAAAAAAATCATACAGCGTTTGATAGGTCTTCAGATTGGTGGCACAGTCAAGTTGAACCGGCATAGGCTGCTGCATTTTGGTCTTATGGTGGCGGTAATAAATGGCATCGGATACAAAACACACGTCTTTGGCAAACAGGCTGCGTTGTAAGTAAGGAATGATATCAGCCATGTGAGGTTCGTTGGGAAATGGCTCAATCTGCGCCATCAAAAAATCTCGGCGATACAGGCAAGACCAAGCTCCGATGGCCACAAAAGCTGTGTTGATAGTGCCTTGAATAAACTTTTCAGGCAACAGGCAGTTTAACATCCAAGGGGGTTGATTGGGAGCATGATGAAAATCGCCACTGACTGGATCTTGATGGTGAATGCGGCAACAAGCGACCTCGGAATCAAAGTGGGAAATGTTATCATGGAGGTGCTTTAAAAAATCAGGATGCAGAGTATCGCCACATTCCACAAAACTTACATAATCACCTTGGCTGGCGGCAACGCCCGTGTTTCTAGCAGCGCCCAGTCCCAGCGGTTTCGGATGCTTCAAGATCTGCATTTGTTTTAAAGTCTGCGTAGCGTACGCCTCAAGAATTTCAAAAGTGTTGTCAGTTGAACCATCATCGATACAGATGATTTCAGCAGGTTGCAGGCTCTGGGCACGCAAACTCTCCAAGCAGCGCTTGAGGCCGTTGGCAGCATTTTGGCAGGTTATAATAACAGATAACATAGCATGTCCTTATGTTAGAATGGTTTTAATCTTTATCAAAGTTATCAAACATTGACCGTCGAAGCAATCCAAATGATATTGAGAAGGCGGGCTAGATGTCGCCACATGCTTTTAACGATTTGGCGTAATTCTCCATCTATAGCGTTAGCTTAGGTGGCGATGTAAGCCATTGTTGCAATGCAACAGACGTAAATGGTACTATAAACATCATGAGAAAAGAAATCGGAAACGTCCCAATTATGGGTCTATTCGATAGCGGCTGCGTGTTCCAGCCGATGCGTGTAACTTGCTAGTTGTCGCATTAGAATGAGTGAGATTGACAATAATGTCAAGGCTACACTAAGAAGCTCCACTCTATAATCTTTGATTTAGTGGGAGCATTTCACGGATTGCTGTAAAGGCTTGAGCAGCGGGTTGTCTTTGAGGTTTAAGGCGTCACTTTGTAGATGATCTGGAAATCGAGGTAACGAAAAAGAATCTTGCACATCGGCACCAAAAAAAGGCGCTGTACGAGTGGCCAAGTCCAACACGGTCTGGCCATCGTTAGCACCCGGTGCGGTCGCTAAAAACAAACAAGGTTTTTGTTGATACACTTTTTAATTGATGCGTGATGTCCAATCAAACAGGTTTTTGTAAGCAGCGGTGTAATTGCCATTGTGCTCGGCAAAAGAAACCATGACCCCTCTGGATGTACCAATCAGTTGATAAAACTGCTGTGCTGGTTCTAAGATGCCGAGTTCATTTTGTCGATCAATTGAGTACAGCGGCATCTCAAAATCGTTTAAATCCAAATATTGAACTTTAGTGTTGATCAAGGCACCGACATAATGAATCAATTGTTTATTGATTGAGTGACGACTGCTGCTGGCAGCGAAGGCTAAAATTGTCATATGTCTCCTAGGGTGATGCCGACTGACTTAAGTCTAAATGGATAAGTATAGCTTGCAGCGGTGAATGCTTGAGTCTGAGTCAAAGTTTCGTTATGATAAAGTCTAATTTTTTTATATTTTTAATGCGCTGCGTCACTCTAAACGTCCATTAAAAAAGATTTGACTGTTCAGAGGTTCTCGTTGAAAACGTCTAAGTTATTTTATTTGCCTGGCTATCCCCTTGAAGTGGATCAACTGCAATGGTTAAAAGATGCCCGCGCTTTACGTGAGCGATTGCTCCAAGAAATCAAACAAGCTAAGCGGCGTATTTACATAACGGCCTTATATTTAGAAAATGATGATGCCGGACGAGAGGTCTTCGCAGCGTTGATCGATGCCAAAAAGCATAACCCTAATTTAGACATTAAATTGTTCGTTGATTTTCATCGCGCCCAACGCGGTCGTATTGGTGAGAAAGATGGGCATGGCAGCGATCACATGTATCGTCAAATGTTGGATGCGGCACAGGTGACCTTTGAAGTGTATGGCGTGCCAGTCAAAACCCGAGAAATCTTTGGAGTATTGCATCTAAAAGGCTTCATTATGGATGAGACGCTTATTTACTCTGGGGCGAGTATCAATGACATCTATTTGCATCAACATGATCGTTATCGATTGGATCGCTATCATGTGATCACCCAGCCACAATTAATAGAAACGATGATTGAATACTTAAATCATGTGCTGCTAACTGAGCCTAAAATACAATCGTTGCTGGTGGCTGAAAAACCTTCTAAATTGACCGTGCATCGCTTTATTCGTCGTTATCGCAAACGATTGATGCAAAAACAATATCGTCCAGGCACCTTATCGATTGGTAACCGCGTAACGCCATTGGTCGGCTTAGGTAAGCGTACGAATATGTTGAATAAGACCATTTTGCGGATGTTGCGTAGCAGTAAAGAAGCCATCTTTATGTGTACACCTTATTTCAATCCGCCAACAGCGTTCAAACGGGCTTTGGGAACCCTGTTACGGTCTGGCATACAGGTTGATATGATCGTGGGAGATAAGAAATCCAGTGATTTTTATATTCCACCAGAGCAGGAGTTTAATTTGATTGGAGTGGTGCCTTATATCTATGAGCAGTCTCTGCGCCGCTTCTTGAAAAAATTCCAGTGGGCTATCGATAAAAATCTGTTAAATGTCTATGTCTGGAAACACGATGACAATAGCTTTCATTTGAAAGGCTTGTCTGTCGATAACCGGTATCATATGTTAACAGGCAACAACTTAAATCCACGTGCTTGGGGTTTGGACTTGGAAAACGCATTGCTCATCCATGATGATAAGCAAGTCTGGCTGCCTGCCTTTGCACAAGAAAAGCAGAATATGTTACAACATGCCAAGAGTATGGAGCATTACACAGAACTTGAAACCTTGAGCGCCTATGAACCAGAGGTCGTCAAAATTCTGAAGCGGTTGCATCGGTTTCGTATCAGTTCCTTGGTACGCAAAATTCTATAAGGGCTACAGACATTTGGCTGGTTTGGGTAAACCAGCCAACTTAGTAGCTTGTTTGGCAGGGCCTGCGGGAAACAAGCGCTGCAAATACCTTGAATTGGCTTTTTCAGCACCTAGCTTTGGGATCATGGCTTTGATCAACACGCGGATGGCTGGACTGGTCTCATAGGTTAAATAAAAAGAACGCACAAAATGAATCACCTCCCAGTGAGCAGGGGTCAGCTCAATGCTTTCTAACGTCGCTATATGCTGCGCCACGGTTTCATCCCAATCGTCGAGATGGAGTAAGTAGCCTTGGTGATCTGTCGGTATATCGCGCTCGCCTATCATCATGAAGTTATCTCCAACGAAAAGTTTGATCAGCCTCTATCGTCCATTGTACCCATTGTTCATAGGTGCATTGGCGTTCGGCTTCTGGGTGGGTTAGCCCTCGAGCAAGTAAGTCGTCCTTTAAATAAGCATGTTGTACCGCTTGCAACAGAACTTGTACATTCGGTTGTAAGGATAGGGTCACCGCATCTGCAACCAGCAACAGCGTATCATTTTTTCGCATTAATTCAATGCAGCGCTTGAGAGTATTGAGGTTGGGTTGGTTGAGGGTATATAAAATCATGTTAAAACACCATCACATGGTCAGCATTGGCTAAGACGTTTTGAATTTGGACATCGTTGATGACTTCTAAGCCTTCAAATGCCAATCCAGCTGTAGTCAAACCACGCTGTTGTAGCGACGTTTGACAGGCATAACAATGTGCCACATCGTAGATCGACCAAGCTTGAAGGGTGGCTAGATGGTTTTTAGTTTCAACCAGCTTGGCTTGTTGATTCGGCATCAGTTGGCAAACACCATCCTCTAAATACAGCAGCTGTACTTTTTGATCATAACTGGCGAGTAAAAACGCCATATCGAGACCTTCTCGTCCATGGGGATGACCAAAACTGGCATGGGTAAACACAAACACGTAGCTTTTCATCAAAATTCCACCACTTGTTCTGCTTGTGTCATCGCTTCCATCAACGCAGGTAACCCAACGTTGGTAAATCCCGCCGCGAGATTGTGCGAGGGTAGAGCGCAGTCTTGCTGATCTTCGCTGCTGATAACACCTCGTTTAATCGCGGCTGAAATGCAGCAATGCAACGGGAATCCTGCTTGTTGTTGCAAAGATTGCCAACGTTGCTGTAGGTTGATTTCGTCAGAGGGTGGGAGATTGAGCGCATTGGCATGTAAGGTGCCGTCTTGATAAAAAAAGACTTGCTCGATGCACTGCCCCATGGCAATGACCGTTTCAGCGAACCGCAACGCATGATAAGCGCTTTCATGCCCATAGGGGGCGTGATAGACAACGATGACAAAAGAGGTGCTCATAAAACAAAAAAATGCCTTGGTAAAAAAGGCATTTTAGCATAAAAGTTAAGTTGAATGTAGCGCATGCGGCTTTATTCGTCGTTGGCGATGCCGAGTAAATGCAACAAACTGATAAACAGATTGATAAAGTCGAGATACAAAGCGATGGTTGCGCGAATATAAT
The DNA here is from genome assembly GCA_016779685.1 of Shewanellaceae bacterium. Taxonomy (GTDB): domain Bacteria; phylum Pseudomonadota; class Gammaproteobacteria; order Enterobacterales; family Shewanellaceae; genus UBA2521. The sequence continues at coordinate 14,680 of JADHND010000016.1, forward strand.
TGGTTTCACCGCCATGAATGATGCGGCTGGTGTCATATAAAATAAAGCCTGTCATCAGCATAGCAACCGCTGCATTGATAGCCAGAAAAGCGACGCTTGACTGCACGAATAGATTGATTAGAGCACAGCCTATCATGACCAACAGCCCAGCGAACAAAAAGCCACGCATAAAAGAGAAGTCTTTTTTGGTGGTGATCACATAAGCAGATAGACCGAGAAAAATGGCTGAGGTTAACCCAAGTGCTTGCATAATGAGTTGTGGACCTTGCGCCATGCCCATATAGTGGTTCAGCATCCAGCCTA
>JADHND010000017.1 GCA_016779685.1 Shewanellaceae bacterium
TGTTATATCACATGAACACACCGATCATTTTGATGAAGACATGCTGGCTTTATTTAAACCAGATAACCAAATCATCATTGCCAACTTTAACCATGCAACCTTGTACCAGCGCTTGCAGAAAATGGGTTTTACCAATCTTATCCAAATCGATGACACAGGTTTAGCCTTGGACAATGGGATCCATGTCCGCGCTTTGGTTACCCAAAATCCAGTACATGAAGATGCTATCTTTACCTTTGACACCCAAGATGGCTTGATCATTCATGCCAATGACCATTGGTTTGCTTGGCCTGAAGCCTCTTATGCTGCGGTACGAGAACAAGTATCTCATTATAAGCCTCATCAAGTGACTCTCTTTGGGCAAGCCCACAGTGCAACGGGGTATCCCTTAAACGCCAAAGCCTTAACCGATGCCGAAAAAAAAACCAAAGTGTTCGAAATTGCACAGCACATGCTGCATGAAGAATTGAAATCTGCGGCTCAGTTGGGCGTAAGTCGTTTCGTCTCCTATGCTGGCTTTATTGCACCCTACGTGGCCGACTTCGATCATTACCGAGATTTGGTGCTTATTCCAAGTGCGCAGCAAATGCAACGTTTAGCAGACGCCCAGCCAGCGATTCAAACCCTACTTGAACGCATCGATATTCTTGAATTTTATCCACAAGATGTCCTCGATGTGGCCACAGGGCACATTCGAAAAGCCTTTATTTCAAGCCAACATTATAGCGATGCTCAAATAAAGCAAGCTGGCTCTCGATTCTATAAACACTATCAAGTGATCCAAGCAACCAATACCTATGCCCCTGCTACGACTGCTCTACAAGAGTCTGAACTCAATCAGTTTGTTAAAACCATGGCGCATTTTCTAAACCAACACTTTGCCAAACTGGATCCAGCGCATGCAGCTAAGGCGAAAACCTTTCAATTGGTGATTCCGAATATGAATCAAACGCGTTACTTGACCATTGGTGAACCCAACGTCGGTTGCCAAACGTCAGCAACGGCAGATTTAACCTTGGAAGTTAAAGCCGATCTACTCGCCAAAACCATTCGCAAACAGATGTCATTTGAAAATTTGTATACCGGATTTGTGGGGCTGTGGTCGTTTGCTACCAGCAAACAAGATTGCAGCGATTTACTCAATGGACTGATGATCTTTGCGCACCACTACCAATATCGAGATCAACTGTAAGGTAGTTATGTAATCATGGCGCTGCTGCGACCATGATTACAACTTAAATTGTCCGACTTGTCCACTTAAGCCTTTCGATACATCATTCAACTTATCCGACATATCAACAATCCCAGTAGCTGCTTGCACCATATCATCAGACGCTTTACTCACTGACTGCACGTTGCGGCTCACTTCTTCCGTCACAGCTCGTTGCTCTTCTGCGGCACTCGCTATGTGGGTGGACATATCCGATATTTGTTGAATGGAACGTGAAATTTCTTCCAGCGCGTTCGTGGCATTGTTGGCTTCTTCCACACTGTTGTTCGCTAAACTAGCACTCTTTTCCATCGTATTCACAGCGCTTTCGGTATTGACCAACAGGGTTTCAATCATGCCGCGAATTTCCTCGGTCGAACCATGCGTACGTTGTGACAACACACGAACCTCATCGGCCACCACTGCGAAGCCACGTCCTTGATCGCCGGCTCGCGCTGCTTCAATGGCTGCGTTCAACGCCAGCAAATTGGTTTGCTCAGCGATGTCTTGAATCGTGGACAAAATGGTGTTGATGTTTTGCGTATTTGCTTCTAGTTCACTGATTGCATTGGAAGTTTTTTCAATTTCGCTCGCTAAATTGGTAATAGAAGCCTGATTTTTGATAATCACGGCTTTGCCTTGCTCGCAATGCTCATTGGATTGAATGGTAGCACTGGCCGTCGCTTCAGCATTGTTAGCCACTTCCACCGCGGTTGCAGACATTTCATGCACTGCGGCAGCAATCTGAGTCACCTCTCGTTGCTGATCACTTAAGCTTTCCTTGGTTTGTGCAGCCATGTCATGAAACTGAATCGATTGCTTGTTGACTAAGTTACCGGAGGCCACAATTTCTGAGATAATAGTGTGTAACTTGGCCAAAAAGAGATTCACTCCCGATGCCAACTCTGCAATTTCATCGTTGCCTTTTGCTTCTAAACGCAAGGTCAGATCGCCTTCACCTTTAGCCAGTTCATTCATGGCGACATTGGTGAGTATCAAAGCCTTCAATGAGTACCGTACAAACATCAGTACCAACAACACCGACAGTATAATCAGCACCATACTCGATATGATCATGTTGATGCCCAACTCGTATACCGATGCATATATTTTTGATTTATCTACCGCTAACAATAAATACCAACCTGTTTTATTGTCAATCTTTTCTGCGGAAATGAAATAATCTACCCCTAAAATTTCAATCTCATAGGGTTCAATCTCTGCTTCACCCTCTAAACTTTGAATCAATTCAATCGACAGAGAACTCGATAAGTCGGTCACGGGCTTTAATAAAAAATTGGTGTCTTCATAAGCAACAATGTCACCCGCTTCATTAACCAACAAACCAAACGCAACCTTTGATTTCATCTTATCAACAACTGACTTGATAACCGATAAGGTGACATCACCGCCGAGTACAGCTTTGCCGTCTAAAATGGATTGCGCCACCGTAATCACAATGCCTGCATTTTCACCTGCTGAAAGATACGGCGGCGTATAAATAATTTCACCTTGATTTTTTAGAGCGGCTTGATACCAAGGTCGTACGCGGGGGTCATAAGTAGAGGGTACATCGCCAGCAGTTTCATTTTGATAAAAAGCTTTATTGAACCGGCCGATATAGACAGCTTCAAAACCGCCTGAATTTGAAGCTTGTTGTAAATCTTGTCTTAAGGCAGGTACATCGTAGAAGTTTTTGTTCACCACCGAAGAAAAGATACGCTCGATGGTACCCAGCCAAGTTTTTATGATCAACACATTCGCACTGAGCATATGATTTGAATAACGAGCAAGTGATTCATCCGTTTCAGTCCACAGCGTTCGATAACCGTATATTCCTTGTATCGAGCTAATCGTAAACATAATCGTTGCAAAAACGAGAGAAAGTTTATTACCAAGCGTCATTCTGAGTTTCATTTTCATCATGGGTCTAGCACCGTTACCGTATCGTTCCTGACGTCATGATATCCGATGCAAAAAAAAAGCCATCTTTGTATTAGATGGCTTTTTTTCATTTTTTTCTTTAATCTGTCCACGACTCGCGTAAAGCGACGGTTCGATTAAAAATGAGCTGATCTGAATTGCCTTGCTTGTCCAAACAAAAGTAACCTTCTCGCTCAAACTGATAGGCTTTGCCTACAGCCGCATTGACTAAGCTAGGTTCTGCATACCCCTGCTTCACAATTAAAGAATCTGGATTCAAAGATTCTGCTAGCGTGTTCGCATCTGGTTGCGATACTTTGAACAAGCGATCGTAAACACGAAACTCCGCTGGCTGGGCATGCTCTGCACTCACCCAATGAATAACGCCTTTTACTTTGCGGCCATCGGTAGGTGCACACCCTAACGTCGCTGGATCGTATTGGGCATAGATACAGGTGATATGTCCCTCAGCATCTTTGTCAACCCGAGTAGCTTGGATGACATAGGCATTGCGGAGACGCACTTCTTTACCTAACACCAAACGCTTGTATTTTTTATTGGCTTCTTCTTTAAAATCAGCGCGATCAATCCACAAGGTTTTAGCAAAGGGCAAGCTACGTTGTCCCATTGCCGGGGTATCCGGATGACAAGGTGCGGACAAAGATTCAGGCTCACCCGTGAAGTTTTCGATCACCACTTTAACGGGATCCAGTACCGCCATAGCCCTTGGCGAATTGACATTAAGATCGTCACGTATACAAGCTTCTAGTACATTCATTTGCACACAATTTTCTTGTTTAGTGACACCGATACGCTGACAAAAATCACGCACGGCTGCCGGCGTATATCCTCGCCTTCTAAGACCAGCAATGGTCGGCATCCGTGGATCATCCCAACCGTCGACCCATTGGTTGTCAACGAGTTCACTGAGTTTACGTTTCGACATCAAGGTGTATTCAAGATTGAGTCTTGAAAATTCATATTGATGCGGTGTAGCAGGTACCGATATGTTTTGCAAAATCCAATCGTATAAGCGACGGTTGTCCTGAAACTCCAAAGAACAAAGTGAATGCGTGATTTGTTCAATGGCATCGCTGATACAATGGGTAAAATCGTACATCGGATAAATGCACCAAGTGTCTTTAGTCTGATGATGTTCGGCAAATCGAATTCTATATAAGACTGGATCACGCATGCACATGAAAGGGGATGCCATGTCAATTTTAGCACGCAGTACACAGTGACCTTCACTAAACTGACCTTGACGCATTTGCTCAAACAAAGCCAAGTTATCAGCCACCGCGGTATCACGGTACGGACTGCTACGACCAGTCTCTGTTAAAGAACCACGGTATGCACGGGTTTCCTCAGCATTGAGAAAACAAACATATGCCAGCCCTTTTTCAATTAAATCTACCGCATATTGATGCAATTGTTCAAAATAATTGGATGCATAACGTACTGATCCATCCCACTGAAAACCGAGCCATTGAACGTCTTCTTGAATGGAACTCACAAAACTCTGATCTTCCTTCTCAGGATTGGTGTCATCGAACCTTAAATGGCATTCGCCGTGATAAGTTGCAGCTAAACCAAAATTAAGGCAAATTGATTTGGCATGACCAATGTGCAAATAACCATTGGGTTCAGGTGGAAAACGGGTTCGAATGGAGGTGTGCTTTTGATCCTGCAAATCTTGTTCAATAATTTGCTGAATAAAATGTTTGGGACGTACTTCTCTGTCCAGTTCGCTCATGAAATATTTTCTCCAAATACAAAACAACAACCCTTTAAGTGAACACAGCATTCAGGGATGGCGTTCGCCTTTTAAACGCTTTCTTGTTGATCCAATTGCGTATTGAATACGCTGATGATGATGGGATGAATTTTACATGAATATCAATTAATTTCAATCATTGAAATCAAGTGCTGGGGATGCTTTATCGGCGCTAATCGCGCTAATAGACGATAAATAAACCAAAAAACAACGCCCAAACCAACGAGCCAGAGGCTGCTAAACCAGGCATGCTGAATTAAAGTTGCGACCTGGTAGCAAGCTGTCGCCACGGCATAGGCCAGAAAAAAAGACCACAAAGCACTAAAACAAGCCCAGCTCTTCCCAAATTCTTGCACCAAAGCGCCTATGGCAGATACGCAAGGCGTATACAATAAGATAAAGATCACATATGCGAACGCAGCGGCGGTTGAACCGAAGGCCGTGGCCATCGCTGCACGAGTCGACTCGTGTACACTGTTGGTTGCGTTCAGTTCCTGGCCAATAGCCAGTGGTGCGCTTAACTCCAAAGCACCTAGATTGATGCTGATGGAGGTCAATGCTTCTTGGAAACGACCTGAAAAAGATGGCCATTGTACTTCTTTTTTTGTGTCACCTTCAGTTTGATACAAGTGAATTAAGCTACCCACCACAGCTTCTTTTGCAAAAAAACCCGTGACGAGACCAACCGTGGCAGGCCAATTATCGGTAGCGATGCCCATCGGCTCAAATAAATACGTCAATTTCTGGCTGGCTTTTTGCAAGACTGTGGTCGCATCATGGTCGTTGGTGGCGGCCACAGGAATGCTGTCAAAAATCGTCAGCAAGGTAACCATTAACACAATAATTTTGCCGGAGCCTGTTACAAAACTGGTGGTGCGTCGATAAGCTTGACGCAACACGGTCTGTAACTTAGGCAATTGGTAACCGGGCAGTTCTAATAAATCATAACTTTTACAGACAGGTAACATTGTTTTTGAAAGCAACCAACCGGTTAACAAAGCGGCAAGGATACCGATAACATACAGCGCTAGTACTAAAAAATGCGCCTGCTCTGCAAAAAAAGTAGCGGCAAACAAGGCATAAACAGGTAAGCGAGCACTGCAAGACATAAAAGGAGCCATCATGCCTGCCAACAAGCGCTCTCGTTTTTTGTTGAGGGAGCGAGTCGCCATAATCGCTGGTACGGAACACCCAAAACCGACAATCATAGGCACGAAGGCTTTGCCCGGCAAGCCTATTTTTTGCATGAAGCCATCGACCACAAAAGCCGCCCGGGAAAAATAGCCGGATATTTCTAATGCTGATAAGATAAAAAATAAACTACTGATAATAGGAATAAAGGTGAGTACTGTTTGGATCCCGACACCCACACCATTCGCCAACACATCTGTCACAAAGATGGGCAGCCCAAGGGAGGTCGAAGCCACGCTGACAGCATCCACAAAGAGAGTACCTCCAATAATTTCAAAAAAATCTTGGAAGGCGCCACCAATATGAATCGAAAACATAAACATCAAATACATAACGCCGATAAAAATGGGCACGCCCAACCAAGGATGCAACACCACTGCATCTAAGCGTGAATCCCAGGTTTTAACGGGCTGCTGCGGCATCGTTGCTGCCAGGAGCGTTTCAACCGCACGATAACGTGTGCTCACAATATCGACTTCTACATCAAAATATCCTGGAGTCTGCTGGCTGCCATGACAATTTAATTCGGCTTGAGCCAGCAGCGTTGCCAGCGCTTGCGCGCGTGAGTGCTTTGGTTGCGCTTGCTGTTCTGCTCGCAGCAAACCCTCAGTCTGTGGCGCATAGGTTAACTGAAAAGAAGAAGATGCCTGCTGTTGCAGTGCAGCTGCAACAGCAGGTGCAAGCGATTTATGGGAGCATTGCTCTTGAGAAGTCGTGACGACGGGACATTGCAACCATTGCGCCATGCTTTCTAAATCGATGTCAATTCCCTGTTTCTTGGCAACATCAAATTTATTCAAGACAACCAACATGGGCCGTCCCAGTTCCCGCAACTGCATCGTTAAATATAAGTGCCGTTCCAAATGTGTCATATCGACCACATTCACAATTAAGTCCAGCTGCGATTCATTTAAGAACTGACGGGTAATGTCTTCATCCAGAGCACCCTCTTGTGTCGCGGAAATGGCTTGCAGATCTTGTAGCCCGGGCAAATCAACCCACTCAGAAGGATGATCTTGGTCAGCACAACAGTGGCGCTTTGCACTAACCGTCACGCCTGACCAATTCCCGGTTTTTTGCTGTTGCCCGGTCAAGGCATTGAAAAGCGACGACTTACCTGCATTAGGAAAACCAACCAATGCACACACAATCTTAGACGAAGCGGCGGTCATAGACGCACCCTAACTTGCTGAGCTAGATCTTTGCTGATGGATAGATAGGTACCACGAATTAAGATTTCTAAACTGCTGCCTAATGGTGAGCGTCGTAATAACGTAATCGACGTTGCTGGTGTCAAACCATATCGTAACAAATTTTTTTTAGCAACCGCAGATACAGAGTCGAAGGTATCTCTTTCAACAGTTACGTTTTGCCCTATCTTCAAGTCATATAAATTCATGCAATATTCTTCTTATGGCTCATGGATTGGTTAGAAGTCACACCTTGAGTCAAACAAAAATTAGCTGGCGTCGCTGCCATCTCTGATTAGTTTGATTTCAAATATTGGACACAAATGATAATAATTATCATTTGTGTCCAATATTATCGGAATTATTTTAGGAAAAATCAAGCCTTTTTCTTGAAAAAAATATCCCATCGTTGCTTACGGATTCAGAGAGAGCGGTTATTTATCGGTATAATTAATCAGACCTCTGTTTGAGATTACATCAGTCTTTGGTATGATAGATCACATTAAGCCATTAAGCATGAGACATTTGATGATCATCAACGCCAAAGGACCAGCCAATTTTGCTGAAAAATACATTATCCATTCTATCTGGGATGGACATTACCCTCCGGGTAGTTTGCTCCCGGCAGAGCGTGAATTATCAGAACACATCGGCATCACACGAACAACACTCCGCGAAGTGTTACAACGCTTAGCCCGTGATGGTTGGCTCACTATTCAACATGGAAAACCCACTCGAGTTAACAATTTTTGGGAAACATCTGGTCTCAATATTTTAGAAACATTGGCTGAATTGGATCAAAATGGCGCTTCCAAATTGATGGAAAACTTACTGGCGGCACGCAAAAACATCAGCATGATCTATATTAAATTAGCCATCAGCAACAATCAACCAGCTTTATTGCAATTTTTTGAAGAAAACCCTTTAGAAAACAACGCAGAAGCCTTTGCGCATTTTGACTATCTATTTCATCATACCTTCGCTTTACTGTCAAACAATCCAATTTATGTGCTGATCTTAAACGGCTTCAAAAAACTGCATATCCGAGGCGGTCTGTACTTTTTTAAAAATCGAGAGGCACGTATACTCACTGAACAATACTATAACGACATTCTATCCATTATAAAAAACGAAAACGAAAACGAAATCGACAATATTGTGAAAAACTACAACGTTAAAAGTCAACCGATATGGCAAAGAATGCGCGCTAGTATCGCAGAAAAATATCAATCTTAATCGCTTAGCTGCTCTGAACACGCCCAGTCGAGCTCTTAGCTCGGCTAGCCTGATCCTACAACAGATTCCACAGATTCCACATTCACTATCTGACGGATTGCATAGCAGGCAAGCAGCAGACATCACGCTCCTGTTTATAAAATTAGATCGAGAACAAAGCAGCACCGCCTACTGGCGGTGCTGCTGCAATAACGAAGCTTCTTAACAAATTTACAATGACTTTTTGGACTTAAGCTTAGCAATGTCATAGGACAATTGAACCATATCCAACGCAATATCAACCGTTTGATTGAGTACCACATCAGGTGCTTCAAAGTTATCGGGGACATCCGCAATGCTTTTCACGGGTGACTTACCTAAGATACTTAATTGCTTATTAATTCGTTCTAATGAGCGCTGCTCTAAACTTGTGCGCTCTGCTTCGCGCTGGGATTCGACCAGTGAAATCGTTTTCTCTTTACTCTTCGTGCGGTATTCTGCCACGATGTCCAATAACAAATTAAATTCTGGATCATTCTTGATTCGCTTTTTATACAAATCAGCTAGAGACGCAATCAAATTTGAATTGATTTTATCGTACTTCCGATAACGCTGCGGATAAATCGTATCCCAAGCCAAAGCATTGTCTTCATTGGCTTCGCCATGTTCACCAGGTGCTAGCCAACTAGGAAAGGCAATATCGGGCTCGACACCTTTTAATTGAGTGGACTCACCATTAATACGATAAAATTTTGCAATGGTATATTGAATAAAACCAATCGGCTTATGATGCATATCGTAAGTACGACCTAAGTCAGAATGCTGTTGCACTGTTCCTTTACCAAAGGTACTTTCACCCACAATTAAGCCACGACGGTAATCCTGAATGGCAGCTGCAAAGATTTCAGATGCAGATGCACTATAGCGATCCACCAGCACCACCAAATGCCCCTCGTACATTGACTGGCCGCGGCCACGGTTCACGTTAATTTTGCCGGCAGCATTTCGAATTTGTACCACTGGACCATTCCCTACGAACAAACTGGTTAACATGGTGGCTTCGACTAAAACACCGCCCCCATTTCCGCGCAAATCGACAATAAGCGCTTCAATTCCCTTGCGCTTGAGTTCTTGTAGCTTTACCTGCGTATCTTGGGTTAGGTTAATATAAAAGCTTGGAATCGTAATCACACCCACTTGCTTATATTTAAAACGACCTTTGGTTGGCGAGATAACCCGAGCTTGAACGGCGCGATCTTCTAGATAAATTTTATCACGCACAATTTTAATCACCACTGGCTTGGCATTTACTCCATCTTTTTCTCTCAAAATATTTAAGTAGACAGAACTGCCTTTAGGTCCTTTGATTAAATCGACCACATCATCGATGCGCCAGCCAATGACATCCATTAACTTTTTCTCACTTTTACCAACACCGATAATTTTATCACCAACATGCAAATGCTGACTCTTGTCTGCCGGACCGCCTTTGACCAATTCACGGATCACGGTATAGTCTTCTTTTATTTGTAGTACAGCACCAATCCCCTCAAGAGATAGACTCATATCCGTATCAAATTTATCGGCACTGCGGGGCGATAAATAGCTGGTGTGCGGTTCAATACTTCGGGCATAAGCATTCATAAGAATCTGAAAGACATCTTCACTTTGAGTCTGGGCAATCCGCTTAATGGCACTTTCATAACGTCTTTGCAAGACTTCCGTTATTTGCGGCCATTTTTTACCCGCTAGTTTTAAATTTAACGCATCGCTTTTCACGCGTTTACGCCAAATTTCATTAAGCTGATCCTGATTCAGTGCCCACGACGCTTCAGAACGATCGAATAAATACTGATCATCTTCGACATCAAACCGAATCGGCTTTGACTTCAGCAAGCTTAACGCGTAGGTGAAACGATCAACGCGGGCATGGCTTAAGCGATTAAACATCATAAAAGCGGGTTGCAATTCACCTTTAGCAAACATATCCGTAAATTGAAATTGATAACGCCTAAATTCATCGATATCTTGCTGCAAAAAGAAACTGCGATTGCTATCTAGCGTATTAATATAGCGCTCAAAAATCTTATTCGAAAACGCTTTATCCATTTTAAATCGATGGTAATGCGCCCGAGAAAAACGATTGTTCGCTCGTTTACTGGCAATTTTATGTTGGGGCTCTTGACTGAGCTCCGGGAAAGGCTGTAAGGAAGACTTATCATAAGCCGCCGTCGTAAATGTTACCATAAACAAAGTCAAGAATACGGTTAGATAAGGCTTAAACATCGAGCTGTAACTCCAAGTATTGTCTATTCTAAAGCGATAAGTGCTCGTAGCGTGCCTTGATAATTAGCCCACTATCTAATTGCACACTCACTTCATCTTTGCATAGATCAAGTATATGCCCTGAAACAGGTTTTGTACCTATTTTTACTTTAACTCTTTGCGAAATTGTCACGTCAGCTTCAGTCAGTAAAGTTTGGGTTGAAACAGCTGTTTGTTTCTGCTGTTTTTTTTGCTTCAAGCTAGGTTTTTCTGCTTTATTATTTTTTTTCCCGGCTGGCTTAGAAGGATCTTGCTGTTGCTTGGTTGCTTGCATTTGCTTACGCTTTTCAGCATAGTGGGCTTGGCTTTCTTTTAGGCGTTCGGCCGCAAACAAGGCGTGTTCTGGTTCTATGATTGCACAAGGCTGCCCATTAAGGTCAATACGCTCAGCATCGACTTGAACGCTTTTCAAATAGCGCCAGCTGTTGGTATAACGACGTAATGCCAATCTTAGTTGTGTTTTACTAACACGCTCATCTTCACCTAAAGCGGCAGCGATATCCTGGAAAATTCCGATTTTTAGCGGTTTTACAAGGCCTTTAATCGTAAAACACAAGGGAAACTTTTCAGCTAAATAAGCCAGCACATGATTGAGATCAGTTATCTTAGGGGTAGAGTCCATAATTACTTCCATTAAACGGGTTAAAACACAACTTGATATGAAATTAAGCTATGCCATTTGAGGGTGAAAATAGGTTTTTATTTTCATTCTTGTTTTATCATTATATCAAAACTCGGAGCGCCTGAAAACATTTGTTGTGCTTCTTGATTTAAGGTACACCATCACCGACGGATTTATGGTAATATCAGTGGATTATGTATGAATTTTTTGGATTTTATTTATGTTTGTTGATTCACACTGTCATCTCCATCGACTCCAAGAGGCCGCTACTCCAGACGCCATTGCAACTCTGCTGCAAACGGCCAGAGACCAACAAGTTGAACATTTTTTATGCGTGAGCGTCCAAGCGGATGACATTCAATTCATGCAACAGCATTTAACTGACATGCCCGATGTTTCTTGGTCATGGGGAATTCATCCATTGTACGTCGAATCTTTACAGGCATTTCAAGAGCACCAAGATGCCGCACAAGACACTAAGGTTATCGCCATTGGTGAAACAGGACTGGATTATCACTACAGCACTGACACCAAACCCTTGCAGCAGAGTTTATTTGAACATCACATTGAGCTGGCGCTTCAGACCCAAAAACCCTTAATTGTCCACACTCGCGATGCACGTGAAGACACCATTTCAATCCTTAAGAACCAACATGCTGATCGGGTACAAGGTATTTTGCATTGTTTTACTGAGAATTATGCGATGGCTAAGGCAGCACTGGATTTAGGCTTCTACATCTCTTTTTCGGGCATTTTAACCTTTAAGAACGCCACTGAATTACAAGCTGTGGCAAAAAAACTACCTTTGGATCGGGTGTTAATTGAGACCGATTCACCTTACTTAGCCCCCGTCCCGCATCGAGGGCAAGAGAACCAACCGAGCTACGTCACCCATGTAGCGGCTTCTCTAGCTGATTTACGTCAAACCTCGGCAGCTGAGATTGGACGTATCACGACCGACAATTTTTATCGACTGTTTCCGAGTACTCGCCCATAACATCAAACCGCACCCAAAAAAAAACCCGGAACGATTCCAATGTTCCGGGATAGGGAAAACTTTTTTTGTTAACCATTTAAGCTGAAGTATAAAAAAAAGTTTAGCTGATTATCCACAACTTTTCCTCTGATTTATACACAATTTATGATTAACTTGCGGTCGGTATTAAACCGAGACTTCGTCATAATCAACCATAGCTGTATTCATGCTTAGCCATCGAGGTGAATCCTATCTCGTACTAAATGTCGAGGCAATTGATTCTTTAATTTAGCAGGAAGTATTTTACCTAGACCCAGTACCGCACCTTGATAACTCACAGCCACTTCTGTGGATAAAAATGAACTGGACATTGCGATATCACGCCCCATCAAATATTGTTCTGCTGCTTTCGCATCCAAAGCCAGCGTTTGATCGACGGCAAGGGGCAAAGCCATGACGGCCTCATGCTCTGCTTTAAAACCCTTTTTGAGTCGTTTTGCCAACCGAATGCCGATGCGGTCGAAACGGACCAGCCCTTGCACTGCCGCAATCGCATTAGGCCAGAGCCAATATTCATCTTGACGCTGCATCACCGTGCCATATTCACTCGGCACACATCCAAACTGTGTTTTAAAATAAGCATCAAGTTGCTGAATCTCTGCGTGAGGTACGACTTGCCAAGGAGACTTATTGGTGATTGCTCGCCGGCGTCGGGATGAGGCTACGACAGGCGCCTGTTTGGTGATCTTCGCCACAAAAAAACCTTCACTGTTGTAGATCTGTGGCCAAACATGCAAAAACCCTTCTGGTGTCAATGCGCGCTCAGCACCGGGGAATAAATCCTCTAATGAATCAAACACCACAGCATGGCCAAAGGTATTCTTCAAAGCGTAGCAAACTTGTTGATTTTCAATTTGATTTAACGTGCAAGTCGAGTACACGAGGCTGCCGCCAACCTTTAAAGCTCGAAAGGCAGATTCCAACAACCCTTGCTGCAGCGAAGCCAATTCATGAATGTGATCCAGACTCCAATCAGCCAATGCCCGTTCATCTTTACGCACCGTACCTTCCCCACCACAGGGAGCATCCAACAATATTGCATCAAATACCTCAGTACAATAGTCACCGAAGACAGCAGCGTCAAAGTGAGTTAACGCCACGTTACGCACGCCCAGCCGTTGTACATTTGCGTGCAAACTTTTGAGCCGACTGGCCGCATATTCATTGGCAACCAGACAACCTTCGTGTTGCATCAATGCGGCGATTTGGGTGGTTTTTGAACCCGGTGCAGCGGCCATGTCCAACACCAAATAAGGCACGGGTTGCTGAGTCAATAAAGCACTAACAGGCAGCATGGAAGAGGCTTCTTGCACATAAAACAATCCCGCTAAGTGTGCCCAAGTATTGCCTAGCGGTTTCGATTCATCTGGTCTCTGTAACCAAAAACCGGCCTCACACCAAGGAATGGGATCACATTGCCACCCCCAAGAGGTGACCAATGCTAAGAAATCGGGGATCGTTGTTTTCAACGTGTTCACCCGTATCGCTCGCCGCAGTGGCTGTTGACACGCAGCCTCAAATTCTGTTATCGACAAAGGATCTGGTAAAATTGTTTGGATATATTCAACAAAATGAGAGGGTAACTTCAACACAATCAATTACTCAGCAAAAAAAACGCATCATAACATAATTTGGCTGTTGACTAACAACAAACTTAAATAGATGCCGCCAACTCGGCTCCTTGGCGAATAGCTCGCTTCGCATCTAATTCCATCGCCACATCGACCCCACCAATTAAATGCACTGGGTAACCTGATGCACGAATTGCGTCCAATTCAAAACGGTTCGACTCTTGGCCCGCACAGACGATCACCGTATCCACATTTAAGATATTCGCTTCTCCATCTTCAATTAGATGCAAACCTTGATCATCAAGCTTCACATATTCAACACCCTGATGGTGAATCACATGGTGCCTTTTTAGATTAAACCGGTGAATCCAGCCTGTGGTTTTACCCAAGTTTTTACCGATTTTAGAGCTCTTGCGTTGGAGTATATGGATTTCTCGCTTGGGCTTTATCGGCGTACTTTTTTCCAGTAAGCCCCCCGCTTGTTGGTAAGTTTGATCTACACCCCAATAACGCAACCACGCCTCTAAATCTAGCGTCAACGAATGTTCTTGTTCATTGAGAAAATGTGCCATATCAACGCCAATACCACCAGCACCAATAATTGCAACTTTATGCCCAATAGGCGCTCCTTGTATGGCCTTCTGATAGTCAATGACCTTCGGCGAATCAAACCCAGGCACCGGCAATTGACGCGGAATCACGCCAGTAGCGACCACCAAGTCGTCAAAGGATTCCTCTTGTAAAATTTGAGTATGAAATGGTGTGTTCAAACGAACATCAACTTGTAACCGTTTCAGCTGTTCTTTGAAATAACGAACGGTTTCATGAAATTCTTCTTTACCTGGA
>JADHND010000018.1 GCA_016779685.1 Shewanellaceae bacterium
AGCCAATCGCTTAAGCTGATAAGTTGTATGTTAATTTTAATCCCAAAAGGCAATTTCTGTGATTACTTTTTAATCGAGTTGTTTTTTTTTTGTTAGGATAAAATATATTTTTCAAAAGGAATAGGTGTTTATTTATTCACCGGCACGATTATAGGTTGAATATATTTTTATAGTTGATACAATGCGCCGTATCAATAGTGTAACACAACGCTGTTGAATTATAATTTAATAGAGGTTTAATACTATGAAAAAAACACACTTAGCTGCAGTTATTGCAGGTATGTTTTCTGTGTCTGTATTCGCGCAATCAAACATCAACGTTGGTTACGAATATCAAGACTTAGGTACTGAAGCTGTTAAAGCTGATACCGTCAACAATATCACAGAAGTGAAGGAAGTAGTCGCTAATTCACACAACGTCGTTCTTTCTTACGATTATGATTTGCAACTAGGTAACGGTTTCAGCGTTGCTCCAGGTGCTAAGTTCGCAACCAGTACAGCAGCGATGGCTGACGTAACGGGTTGGGTTGAGTCATCTAACCACAACGTACTTGCTTACAAAGCAGAAGCAACTGTACGTGCTCAGTATACTTACAACAAAGCTTACGCTTTTGTCACGCCTGGTTACGAAATCGAAGCCCTAACAGGTACCAACGCGAAAGCTGAGTATTCTGACAGTGTCCACGGTTTTGCATTGGACATGGGTCTAGGTTATCAAGCCACTAAAAACCTAAGCGTTGAATTAAACGCAGGTACAAGCTGGTTATTTGACAAAGAAGACGCTAAGACTTCTGAGAAAATGGACAACTGGAGATTTGGTGGCGCATTGCGTTACTCTTTCTAAGTTAAACAAAATTTTTTTTGTTGCTAAGCACTTCTTCGGAAGTGCTTTTTTTTTCTAGAATTTAGCGCAAAAAAAAAACGCCAGCGGCGTTTTAATGAGAATATAAAAAAGTGGTGGAGGTGGCGGGATTTGAACCCGCGTCCGAAAAACCTACGCCGTCAGCGCTACATGCTTAGTTTGTCTTTAGGTTAACTGAGTGACATCCGACAAACAGGAGGTCATTCAGCGATTCTAGAAAAATTTTCATCGTGAGCGCCTAGACACGCGAAACGACTATCATGCGTAAGATGACCATCGAAAATCTCAGCCCACATGAAAAGCGGGAGAACGATGGAGCCTAGCTGGTTATTAAGCAGCTAAAGCTGGTTGGTAGTTGTCGTTTGCAACTATATTGTGCGGCTTTTTACGAGGCCAACCGCCCCTCGGCATGCTCTTCGGGTTTCGTGAATCTCGTCGAATCCAGAATCACCCCCAATAACAACTTCATTGTAAAGCAGTTCGATAACAATTGGAAGTCACTTTAATTGGGTTTTGCTTTGTTTTTAAGCAAACGTGCTTTTTCACGTTGCCATTGCTGATCTTTTAAATCGGCTCGTTTGTCATAATTGGTTTTGCCTTTAGCCAGTCCAATTTCTAACTTCACGTGCGATTTTTTCCAATACATAGCCGTTGGCACCAAAGTGTAACCTTGGCGTTGAATCATGCCGAGTAAGCGATCGATTTCACGTCGTTTCAACAGCAATTTACGCGTCCGCAGTGGATCGGTCACTGTGTGTGTACTGGCGACTTGTAGGGGAGTTACCGTACAGCCAAATAAATATGCCTCTTGATCTTTCATGAGGACATAGGCTTCGCCGAGGTTGACTTTGCCAGCGCGCAGAGCTTTGACTTCCCAGCCTTGCAGGGCGATACCTGCTTCCAGTTTTTCTTCAATGTGATACTCATGGCGAGCACGTTTATTGAGACTGATGGTATTGGAGGTGGCTTTGTTTTTTTTTGCTTTACTTTTCATAGGTTACTTAACGCTTTATCAAGAAGATTGAGTCTTATTTGGCTAGGGACAATGTCTTTTATTTGTCGATGCGATTGTGGTAGTATAGTGAGCCATTCAGATGGCAACTTCAATCTATTTTGAGCCTAATTTATGTCTACGATTCAACAGCAGACCCGTGTTTCTTTTTCAGCCGAACAAATGTTTGATTTGGTCAACAATGTATCCCATTATCCTGAGTTTGTGCCCTATTGTAAAGCCGCAAAAGTTAAAGTCGCTTCTGCGACCCAGATGATTGCGACTTTGGTGTTGGCGAAAAAAGGGTTTTCTCAAGCGTTCACGACGGTGAATCAATTAACCTATCCACATCAAATCGACATGCGACTCCAAGAAGGCCCGTTCCGACATCTGATGGGGAAATGGGCTTTTGTAACGCCTGCAACCGGTGGCGGCTGCTCGGTTCAGTTTCATCTTGACTTTGAGTTTAGTAATCCTTTGTTGCACTTGACCATGCGGCCTGTGTTTGAAAACATCATGATTGATATGGTGCGCGCCTTCATTCAACGGGCACATGAGGTGTATACATGAGTGCTTGCATTCAAGTTGAGGTGGTCTATGCGTTGCCAGATGAACAAAAAGTGCTGCAAGTGGTTGTACCCGCAGGCACGACCGTCCGCACAGCAATTGAATTGAGCGGGATCCTTATGTATTACCCAGCAATTGATTTATCGGTCGTTAAGGTGGGTATTTTTGGAGAACTGGTCACCTTAGAGCAGGCGCTGACTCATCAACAGCGGGTTGAAATTTATCGCCCCTTGATTGCTGATCCAAAAGCTTTACGTCAAAAAAGAGCGCAAAAAGCTGTCGCCGAAGGTCGCGCCCATGGGGTGACGGGTGCTAGGAGACGAGATTGATGCCGTTAGCTTGGGAATATATATTGCTTTTGTTGGTTTTAGGCAGCGTCGCCGGTTTTTTGGCTGGGTTACTTGGCATCGGTGGGGGGATGATTTTGGTACCACCTTTGTACTATATATTCCAGCAGCTGGGCTTGACGGAACATGCTATGCAATTGGCTATCGGGACGTCGTTAGCCACGATCGTGTTTACGGGTTTGAGTTCTGGACGAGCGCATTATCTGGCTCAGCGGGTGGATATGCAGCTTTGGTGTCAGTTTATTCCCGGCTTGCTTATTGGCAGTGCCTGTGGTGCTTGGATGGTTGACCGGATTCATACGGATGCCTTATTGCATGTGTTTGCCGTTTTATTGCTGGTATCAGGAGCTTATCTGGGATTGCGTTCGCCGGCGGTAGCCCCAGTTGCTCCAACCGTGCCGCCTTGGCATTTGCGGCAACATACTTTTTTAGCGGGATTCGTGTCAGTCATAATGGGGATTGGTGGTGGCATTCCCAATACTATGCTGATGATACGATATGGCCAACCTTTACGCACTGCCATCGGCACTTCTGCGGCATTGACTTCGATACTGGCTGGTAATAGTGTGTTGCTTTTAGTGGCATTTGGTTGGCATTCCCAGGTAGATCAGCCCTATATACTGGGTTATGTGCATGTGCCGGTGGCGCTGTGTGTGGTGACGACCTCGATGATGGCGGCACCCATCGGTGCTTTTTGTTCACAACGTTTGCCTGTGTTGTGGTTACAACGGCTATTCGGTCTGCTATTGATGCTACTCGCTGTTAAGATGCTCATTAAACAATATTTATAGATTTTTTTCTATTTACAGTGAAGCACATGCGCGGTGTGCTATATTAGAAACTGGGTAGGGTAGAAGGGCTACTCTACTGAGTTCTACAGTTAATATGAAGAGTTAAGTTATGTCGAATCAAGTTACAGGTACAGTGAAGTGGTTTAATGATGAAAAAGGTTTTGGATTTATTAAGCTAGAAGGTGGTAATGATGTATTTGTGCATTATCGTTCTATTAATGCACAAGGTCGTCGTACTTTGCACGAAGGTCAATCGGTTAGTTTGGTGGTTGAGCAAGGGCCGAAAGGACCGCAAGCGCAAAACGTTAGCATCATTTAGTGATGCTAGATACCGAAGGTGGATTGCTGTTTCCTCCTTCGGTTTGATGATTGCAAAGTTCTCGGCCTTTATAATCCTGTCCGGTTCCGGCTAGGCGTACGTCCTAAATTCGTGTTATCATGCTCACCTTGTTTTTAATTGTATACAAATTTTCATGGAACTATCAACTCAGTTAAAAAAACTATTAAAATTACACCAAGTTGAGTTTATTGAAGCGGGTATCTATCGCTGTGATAGCCATGACCTCGGTCTCGGTCATGTTTTCGGTGGTCAGGTTATGGGGCAAGCTTTGGCAAGCGCGCAACAGCAGGTGCCAGCGCATCGAATTTTACACAGTTTGCATGCTTATTTTTTAAGGTCGGGTGATGAATCACTGCCGATAGTGTATCGCGTTGAAAATATGCGAGACGGTCGAACTTATAGTGCTCGTCGGGTAGAAGCCATTCAGAAAGGACAGCCTATTTTTTATATGACCTGCTCCTTTAAAGAGCCTGAAAAAGGCTTAGAGCATCAGATCGCGATGCCTGAAGTACTTCAGCCGGAAGCGCTGGAGAGTCAAGCAGTGCTGATGCAGCCCTACCTGGATAAATTGCCTAAGCATGCGCATGCTTTTTTTGAAGCGGATGCCGCTTTTGATATGAGGCCTGTTGAACCTTTAAATTTGATATCGGATGGGCAGCGTTCCTATCGACAGCATGTTTGGTTCCGTGCCAATGGTACGTTGCCAACGACGCAACGGCGGGTGCATCAGTATTTATTGGCTTATATATCTGATTTTAATTTTTTGTTGGCAGCGACTCGGGTTCATGGTCTATCTCTCGTCTCAGGCAAGGTGCGGATGGCTACGATTGACCATGCGATGTGGTTTCATCAGTTAATTGATTTAAATGAATGGATTCTATATGAGGTTGAGCACAGTTTCTCAGGCGGTGGGCGCGCTTTTGTTTCTGGGCGCATGTTTAATCAGCAAGGTACCTTAGTGGCACAAATGACCCAAGAGGGCATGTTGAGATTAAAGTCGTCAGCGGTGACGAATTGAGTTTATGATGATAAAAGAAAAGAGGTTATCAATGAAAAAAATCATATTATGTTTGAGCTGGATATTGGTATTAAGCGGGTGCGTAGCGGTCAAGCCAGAACAACCTGTGGTGGTGTCGGGTGCAATTGGGTATGTGTCAAATAAAGTATTACCCAAAAATGCGATGGTGACCATTGCGCTCGTGGATATGGATACGCCTGGAGCCGTGATTTCGCAAAAATCCTTTGAGGTGTTAACGCAACCTATTTTGTTTAAGTTCACCCTTCCTGCTGACAAAATTGATGATGGGATTAACTATGGTGTGGTGGCTTTAATTAGCCATAACAATAATGTGTTGTATCAAAGTTATCGCCGTTATCCAGTTATCAGCAACAAGACCTTTGTCGCTAAACTTATGCTGAAACCAACGCAGAAAGTTCATTAAGGTCAACAGAAAGCGTTCGCACAGATTAACAAAAAAGCATCGATTCGATGCTTTTTTGTTTTAAGTCGTCCACTTGATTTTGTTCATCAAATTGGTTAGGTTGAGGCATTCACGATATAGCAAGGAGCAATCGATGGGGGCAGTTGCAGATAATGATGTGGTCATATTGACTGCACACCGAACAGCCATGGGCGCTTTTATGGGGCAATTGGCTTCGGAAAGCGCACCAACCATGGCGGGGCATGTGATTCGGCACAGTATGGCACCGTTTGCTGCGTCAGCAATGGAGATAGACGAAGTGCTGATGGGGTGTGTGTTGCCTGCTGGCGTAGGTCAAGCACCGGCTCGACAGGCTTGTTTAAAAGCCGGCTTAGCGGAACATATCGGTGCTACTACCATCAACAAGGTGTGTGGTTCGGGTATGAAGAGCGTGATGCTAGGCGTGCAGGCGATTCGAGCAGGCGCTCGGATGGTGATAGCAGGAGGCATGGAAAGCATGAGCCAAGCCCCTTATTTACTCAACCAATCCCGTGCTGGTTATCGCATCGGTCATCATTCTGTGTTGGATCATATGTTTGTTGATGGCTTGGAAGATGCTCACACGGGACGCTCAATGGGATCCTTCGCTGAAGCGACGGCGCAAGCGCAGGGGCTCACCCGTGAAGCCCAAGATGCGTTTGCGGTGCAGTCGTTAACCCGAGCTAAGCAAGCCATTGATGATGGTGCTTTTCAAGATGAAATTGTCCCGCAGACCTTAGCAACCAAACAAGGTGAGCAGTTGATTCATATCGATGAACCTGCTCTCAAAGCGCGACTGGATAAAATTCCACATTTAAAGCCAGCGTTTGCCGCCGACGGTACAATCACCGCCGCCAATGCCAGTTCGATTGCGGATGGAGCCGCGGTGTTGATCTTGGCACAAGCGGGTGTTGCACGAAAACTTAAATTGCCGTGGTTAGCGGTGGTTCGAGGGCAAACCACGTTTGCGCATGCGCCAGCCGAGTTTACCACCGCCCCTGTAGGAGCGATGACAGCGTTGTTGGATCAAGTGGGCTGGTCGGCCGCCGCAGTCGATCTATATGAAATCAATGAAGCTTTTGCTATGGTGACGATGCTGGCGATGCAAGCGCTTAAATTGGCGCCTGAGCAGGTCAACATTCGAGGTGGGGCTTGCGCTTTAGGTCATCCGATTGGGTGTAGTGGTGCGCGCATTTTAGTGACGTTGATTCACGCATTGAGGCAAACCAAGGCTCAGAAAGGCATTGCCTCTCTTTGCATCGGTGGCGGTGAGGCCACGGCGGTTGCTCTTGAAATTTGTGATCATAGCTAAGGATTATTGAGATGGATTTTCAACCAACACCCGAACAACTTGACTACATTGGCTTAGCCACTAAATTTTGTCAGACTGAACTGGAACCGCATGCGGCACAATGGGATAAAATGCATTACTTTCCAGAGGATGTGATCAAGCGTGCTGGGCAACTGGGTTTTTGCTCATTGTATACGGATGCCCAGTATGGTGGTATGGGGTTATCACGCCTTGACTCGGTACTGATTTTTGAAACCCTGGCCAGAGGCTGCACAGCCACCACGGCCATGTTGACGATTCACAATATGGTGACTTGGCTGGTGACCACGTATGGCCAAGCTGACTTTGTGCAAGCATGGGCACCGACGTTGGTAACCGGACAAACATTGGCTTCTTATTGTCTAACGGAACCCCATGCAGGCAGTGACGCAGCGGCGCTCACGACCTTGGCTGAGCGTTGTGACGATGGGTACCGCTTAAGTGGCTCCAAAGCGTTTATTTCAGGGGCGGGTGCAACGGACTTATTGGTGGTGATTGCGCGCACCTCAGCGGATGCTTATGTTGCGCTGGCGGTTCCAGCGAACACCCCTGGCGTCTCGTATGGTCAGCTCGAACAAAAAATGGGTTGGCTCTCGCAGCCGACGCGCACCGTCCATTTTGATGATGTTCGCCTGCCACGGTATCATCGATTGGCAGAGGAAGGCAAAGGGTTTCAACTGGCGATGAATGCGCTCAACGGTGGCCGGTTAAACATAGCAGCTTGTTCTTTGGGCACCGCCCAAGCCGCTTTAGAGCAGACGCAGCATTATGTGTTAGAGCGCCAGCAATTTAAGCGATCGCTGGGAGATTTTCAAAGCGTGCAATTTAAATTTGCGGATATGGTCACTGAGCTTAGCGCAGCACGACAATTGCTGTACTATGCAGCATGGAAATTGGATCACGACACCCCAGATAAAGCTGCGTTTTGCGCTATGGCCAAACGTTACGTGACCGACATTGGCTTTGAAGTGTGCAATGCCGCGTTGCAACTACATGGTGGGTATGGTTATTTAAAAGATTATCCATTCGAGCGCTATGTACGAGATACTCGGGTGCATCAAATTCTTGAGGGTACCAATGAGATTATGCGTTTGATTATTGCTAAATATTGGTTGCAAAACCATCGTTTTGTAGGCTAGACGAATGAATAAATCCACGGTGGTGTCACCGATTGTATTTGAAACTTGGCCGACAAGCCATGGTAAGCTCATTGGCTATGTTTGTTTAAATCTGCCCCAGCAGTTAAATGCCCTATCCTTGACTATGATTGATCGTTTGCTGCAGCAGCTACAGCGGTGGCAAGTCGACGACGATCTGGTATGCGTGGTCTTCGATGGTGCTGGCGAAAAAGCCTTTTGCGCTGGTGGGGATGTACGAAAATTATATGCTGAAGGTTTATTAACTCCTCAAGCAATCAATGAATATGTCACGCATTTTTTTCAGCAAGAATATGAACTCGACCACTTAATTCACCATTTTACGAAACCTATTTTGGTTTGGGGTGATGGCATTGTTATGGGGGGCGGCTTAGGATTGATGGCTGGCGCTAGCCATCGGATCGTAACGGAAACCACCCGCCTATCGATGCCTGAAATAACCATTGGTTTGTATCCGGATGTGGGTGCTGGTTATTTTCTCAATCAAATGCCCATACCGTTAGGTCTCTTTCTGGGGCTGACAGCCTACGTTCTTAATGGCGCTGAAGCTGTTTATGTTGGTTTAGCCGATTGTATCACCACACAAGATCAAAAGAAGCATCTATTTGCCCAACTCAAACAGCTGGCTTGGCAAGTACCGGGGACGGTGGCGAACCACATTTGTTTAACCACTTGTTTGGATCAGTTGCCAGCGCCCCCGTTACTGCATTGCGATGTACAGACACATCAGGCTGAGTTGACGCGTCTGCTAGCACCGGATAGCTTAGTTGAGGTTGAAAACAACGTGTCGGCTTGGCAGCCGAAAACGCCTTCTTTGATACAGGCTAAGACCACCTTGTTAGCTGGCTCACCGCTGTCTAAAGGGATCGTGTGGCAGCAACTCCATCCACCACGGCCGTTGAGTTTGGCTGAAGTGTTTCGACAAGAGCTGATCCTCTCAGTCAATTGTATTGCGTATGGTGATTTTATCGAGGGAGTACGTGCTTTGTTGATCGACAAAGATAAGAAGCCGATTTGGCAAGTGCCCACGGTTGCCGACATCACGGCACCCCAGATAGCGCGCTTTTTCCAAGCGCCAGCAGCGTGGGGCGATCGGCATCCACTGGCTTATTTAGACTAGATGGGGTAAAACCATTGTGGACGTTTGGACATCCCGCCAAGATGCGCTATGATACGCCTCATTTTTAATAGGTCAATTCTTTCAATTCTTGACTGGAGTAAATATGAATTTAAACGACAGCGTGGTGGTGGTAACAGGCGGTGCCAAAGGCATCGGTTATGCTATATGTGAGATGTTGGCACAAGCAGGGGCAAAAATTGCCATGGTTGATCGGGATGAAGCGCAGTTAGAACAGTCCGCATCGAATTTAAGTGCACTCACCGAAGTACAAGGTTATGCCGTTGATATTACCGATGAAGGCTTAGTTGAGGATACGTTTCAATATATTTTAGAAGATTTTAAGCAAGTCAATGTGGTGATTAACAACGCTGGTGTCTTGCAAGATGGGTTGTTACTCAAACTACGAGAAGGCAAGTTGATTGATAAAATGTCATTGCAGCAGTTCAATGCGGTCATGGCTGTGAATGTCCAAGGCAGTTTTTTGTGTGGTCGAGAAGGGGCGTTGGCGATGATAGCCAGTCAGCAAACAGGCCTGATCATCAATATGTCCAGCTTAGCCCGCCATGGCAATGTGGGGCAAACCAACTACGCTGCTTCGAAAGCGGCGGTGGCCAGCATGACGGTCGGGTGGGCTAAAGAACTAGCGCGCCACCAGATTCGTGCGGTTGCAATTGCCCCGGGGGTGATTGACACCGAGATGACCCGTCGAATGCCTGAAAAAGCCATGGCCAACATTCAGGCAGCTATACCGTGTCAACGGTTAGGTCAAGCGAGTGAAATTGCGCAGACGGTCAAATTTGTGATTGAAAATGATTACATCAATGGTCGTATTATTGAAGTGGATGGTGGGTTAACGTTTTAACCTGCGTTCGTTGGTGCACTTTGCGTTTGAACAAAGTCTGAGTTGTTATGAATCCATTTAATTTGCAAAGCACTGTAGGACAAAAAACTTGGTGGGGCGTATTCTTATACGGCTTGTTATGGCTGTCTGGTGTTTGGTTTTCGAAGTCCGAATGGGTGCTGTGGGGCCTCCCTCTTTGGTTTGTTCTAGCGGGTGTTTTGGCACCGGTTTGCTTGATGTTGTACGTGATATGGGTATTTCGAGGTCGTGATGATTGAGTCATGGTTGGCGTTGCTGGGTTATTTTGTGATCACGCTGGGGATGGCTCGTTGGTTGGCGTGGCGCGAGGGTGGGCAAGCACAAACGCCCGCGGCTTTTTACTTAGGTAATCGCTTTTTAAATGCACCTGCCTTAGCTTTAACCGTTGTAGCAACCTATGCGAGTGCCAGCACCTTTGTCGGCGGTCCAGGTGCGGCTTTCCATTACGGTTTAAGTTGGGTTTGGTTAGCGCTGATACAAATGCCGGTAGCGATGCTGACCATCGGGTTATTGGGGCAAAAGTTTTTGCAGACAAGACCACCACAGGTCGTGACCTTGGTGGGCTGGCTTGATCACCAATTTAAACACGCTGGGATTCGTTGGTTGGCCAGTGCTTCTATCTTGTGCGGCTTCATTGCGATGATGAGTGTGCAGCTCATCGGTGGCGCAAGAATGCTTGAAGGCGTGGTTGGTGTGCCTTATGGGGTTGGTTTAGGTGTCTTTGGGGGATTGGTTGCTTGTTATACGTATACGGGTGGCTTTCGTTCAGTGGTTCTTACGGATGTGTTTCAAGCGTGCTGTATGCTGGTGGGGATACTGCTCATTTTGGCTGGGTTGTTGGTTGATTTGGGGGGACTGACAGCTGCTGTTGAAATACTGCAAATTCACCAACCAGTCTTGTTAACGCCCGACAGTGGTGGTCAAATTAGTTGGCCTTTTTTATTGTCTTTTTGGATTTTAGTGGGCTTTGGTACTTTGGGGTTACCTCACACAGTGATGCGCCTCATGGTCATGCAGGACAGCCGCACTCAACAGCGTGCTATTATTTGGGGCACGCTGCTAAGCTTCATATTTATTTTTGTACCGCACATGATTGGGGTACTGGGCCAAGCCTATGTGGTGCAACACGATGTGGAGCTCAGTGCACCAGACGAAATTATGCCTTTTTTGATTGCTGCGCTCTTTGATCCTGTTACGGCTACCCTACTGATGGCCGCACCGTTAGCGGCGGTGCTGTCATCAGTGGATTCGATGTTGTTACAAACCAGTGCGACCCTGGTTCGTGATGTTCTCAAAACGCAAATTCCGATGTCAGCTACAACTGAGCTAAGATGTGCTAAATTGGCGATACTTGTTATCGCAATGATTGCTTTGCTGCTAGCATGGCAGCCACCTGCCATGCTGGTGTGGATGAATTTATTGGCGTTTGGAGCGCTACAAGCGGTTTTCCTATGGCCGGTGGTGTTGTCCTGTTGGTTGGATATCAAGGCGACTGCGGTCTTTCAAGCCATGGTGCTGGGTCTATCCTCGTACCTACTGTTGGCCTATATGGATTGGCGGCCGGGGCAGATGCATCCCATTGTGCTGAGTTTATGTATTTCAGGATTACCTATCGCTTGGGATGGTATCAAGCTGTATTGGGAACAAAAGAAGTGGAGACGAACCTATGGGACAAGATAATTTAACGGCTCAAGATGAGCATTGGATGCAGCAAGCACTCCAGGTGGCTACGTTAGCTAAAGCTGCCGATGAAGTGCCTGTTGGAGCCGTGTTGGTGCAAAACAATCAGTTGATAGCAACAGGTCAAAATAGCATGATTTCGACGCATGATCCCTCAGCCCATGCGGAAATAAATTGTTTACGCGCCGCCGGCCAAGCTCTTAAAAATTATCGATTAACCCAGTCCACGTTGTACGTGACCTTAGAGCCTTGCGCCATGTGTGCCGCCGCTATTATTCATGCCCGTGTGGAGCGCGTGGTGTTCGGTGCGTTTGACCTCAAAACAGGTGCGGGGGGCAGCGTGATGAATATATTGGAGCATCCACAATTAAATCATCAGGTTCAAATCACGGCAGGTGTGCTAGAAGCAGAATGTAAATCAATCTTACAACAGTTTTTTCAAGAGAAGCGGCAAGCCAAAAAAGCGCTGGCGTATCGAGATCCACCGCGCTAAGATTTTGGTTCAGATTCGTCCGACAAGGTTCGAAAATACTGAAACAAGCGGTGGCGTTGTTTGATGCGGGTGAGTACCCGTTTGTGCATTTGACGTCGTTGAATGGTCATTTTATGACCATTTTTATATTTTCGCATTTTGCATCCTTGGGAGAGCTGACGAAGGTTACCAGTGATACTCTACCGCGAAACTGGCGTCGGTAAAACGGACTTTGGTTTCTAGTGTAGAGTGGGTATTCACTGCCTGAGAAGCATAGCTAGTTGGTATCATCCAATCGCCTTTGACATGAATATGCCAAGTTGGACTGAGTTGATAATTAAGGCTCGCATGAGCACCATAAAGCCAAAACTGCTGTGCGTAGCTGACATCACGATTAAGCATGACGATATACACCTGTTCTTTGTAACGGTAATGGTTGGCATTGATCCCCACATCCAGCGTTAACGCTTGCCATATGGGTAATTGTAGCGCAATCGATTGTTTACTGTAAAACGTTAAATCATTCGTCTGCTGGTAGATGATCTTTTGGTTGATTTTTTTATAGTGGACAGATTGGTATAGACCTCGCCCTATTTCTAAACTTATTTTGAAGCCTATCCAATTAGGTTGCGTTGGCCACCGATAGCCCCCACCCACACCCAGTAATTGATTTTTCTGGGGTAGTGCAGCTTGAGAAAAAGCATAAGCTTCATCAAAAACCTGATAATATTCCGTGAAATTTTGGCCGGTACTCACATACAAAAAAGTCTGTGACTTTGCGGACGTACTCCATAGCAATAGCAATAGCAATATGCTGAGCGTTTTATTCACATCATATTCCCCGATCCAATAGGTTGGTTGAGTCGGCAGCTAAAGGTACCAGCCTGGAGCGCTGATGGATTCGTTAGATAGCGAATCGTAGCATCGTTGGCACATTGAGAAAATGAGCTCAACATGTTGCTAAAGGAAATGCCGTGTAAGGTGCTGTTTTCAATTTCGATGAGTTGTGCATGGGGGTAAAGCCGCTGTCGTTCGATGGCGCCCCCAAATGGTGTTTTAAGATCATACGTGTGCGCAATGATTAAAATAGGTGGCAGGTCGGCGACAGGCAAATCAAATCCTGTTGGCCAGATGGGATCCAAAAATGTCTTGTCGGTATACCATCCTGAGCATAGCTCGGCATGTTGGTATAGTAAATCATCAATAATCTCAAAGTCAGTTAAGTGAATAAAATCATCTGCTTTGAGCTGATAGGGTTGTTGTTGATCTAAGCAATTGATGTACGCAATCCCCGCAAAATTGTAGATCTGCTCGTTGCGGGTTGCTGCTTGAATGTCAAGTCGTAATGCTTGTAAGTATTTGATTTTGTCTTGCTGGTGGCTTTGGGTATATTGTTGATTCAATGTGTCTAAGCTATGTTGATTTTGGTTGTAGATATAGGCAACGCTTCGAACATAGTCGGGCGCTTCTAATTGTATCATTTCCAACCAATTGACGTATTTAGGCCAAGTAGGTGAATCAAGTATCAGTGAACGCACTCGCTTTGGGTGTAAGTGGGCATAAGTGCTAAACAAGGTGGTGCCATAAGATATACCCAATAAATCTATTTTTCCGTCAATGAGTTGATTGGTTTGTTCAAGATGCTGCCGTAATTGTTCGATCGCTTGCACGGTGCGGTTGGTACTGACAAAGGGGGCTATGTGAAAGCAGGTTTGTTGATCTTGCGGATACTGAACTTGTAAATAACGGCATTGCCTAATTTCATCTGCAAAGCCGCTTTTGCCTGTGCCCATCGGATCAAAGCCCACAATGTCAAATCGATCAAAAAAAGTCTTATCAAATGAGCTACCATATTGAATCCAATTGAGTTTTTGGTTTAAAAAATGACCTACGAATTGAACGCCTTCGTGACCAGGACCACCAGGATTAATGAACAAAGTCCCGAGCTTGTTGGCTTGGTCAGGTGCGGGGCGCAGAGCGTAGTGTAGATAGGTTGAATGCGTATGCGTATGATATTGAAAGCTGACCGGTAGATAGTCGCAGGTAAAGTTGGTTGGACAGGGTTGGTTCCAGCTCCATGAATCTACTGTAAGCGAAGCGATGAGTGGAAACGTGGTGGTCTCCGGTTCAGGCTGGCAACCTGTGCACCATACGAGCAAGCACAAAGGAATAAAATATTTCATGCGTTGAAGCGTCCATTCTTCTTATGTCGAGGTAAGTATAGGCTAAAAACGACTGTCTTTAGTTGGGTCGGCGTCCCAAAGGTGCCGGATGCTGCTAGGTATCCAGTTAAATTCGCTGGCATCTTTTTGTGTGATCGTTGGTGATGCAGTCTCTGCTAGAATTTCCTGTAATATTTGCTCTTCGGTGAGGTGCTTGTTTTTGTGGGTATCGAGCCACACCAAAGTATCATAATATCGTCGAATGTTATCGACATAGTGTACAGCTTCTTTACCTCTAGCGTATCCATAACGCGTTTGACGATAATATTTTCTCTGATGCAACAGGGGCAATATTTTTTTGATGTCCATCCAAGCGTGGGGGTTCAGTCCTTTTTTTTTCGTCAGCTTTTGGGCATCCTTGATATGACCAAAGCCAATGTTGTAAGAAGCCAAGGCAAACCACATTTTTTCATGTTCAGGTACAGCCGCTGGAATGCGCTGAACCAATGAACCTAAATATTGAGCGCCGCCTCGAATGCTTTGGATGGGATCAAGTCGATTTTTGACGCGCATTTGTTTGGCAGTGGGACGTGTGAGCATCATCATACCTCGAACCCCTGTTGGTGACGTTGCTTTGGGGTTCCAGTGCGACTCTTGATAACTGGTAGCGGCAATTTTTCGCCAATCTAACTTGCCT
>JADHND010000019.1 GCA_016779685.1 Shewanellaceae bacterium
TATTTTTAATGTTTTTAATTTTTTTAATTTTTTTAATTTTGGTTTTTTGATTTAATGCTCCCTTATTTTTATTGTATGGGTTTTTTATGATTAAAAAAACAAAATGGTTCATGCTGTTCATTGCATTAGGTAGTTTACAAGCTGAAGCTGCCTCTCCCAATGAACACCCTTTTTTAGAATCTCACGTAGCGCATCCAACGGTGTCGATACCAGCACCGGCTGATTTCACACAAGATTCACTGCAATTACGGAGATGGTTGGAGCAAACACTAGCGCAATCGCCACCCCAGATTGACTTTCAAACGATTGTGGAGCGTATGCAGCAGGTATCCATGGTCAATCGTGCGGGGTTGGATCAAGCCGCTGACATCTTGTTTAATATGTTGGAAGCTTCCACGGTATATTCACCCGAGATTAAACAAGCCATCACAACATTGTACGCGTCCAAGCTGGATTTTGTAGCCGATCAGGTGCTTCCTTTGGTCTTTGGAGGGTCGCTAAATCCCGAGCTGCTCGAGCGACCCGCTTACTATATCGACCAAAACTTTCTGAGTCATCCAAGCCAGCGGTTCTCGTTGAATCAAACACAAAATGATTATGTCCAGCGTATCCAACATTTATTTAGCGTGATACATGCGGAAAATGAAGCATCCATTCATTTGAGGCATGTGGTTGCAGCTATGATCGCATGGCATGTTGAACCCGTTCGTTTGTTTACGCACCCGTCGATTGCTAACCGCTCCTTGAATTATGCACAGTTTTTAGAGTTGAATGTTCAGGCGCAGTTTATGAAGCAGCTCGACTCTAATTTTGCAGATATGACGTACCAAGAGCTGATGTTATTAGGACAGACCATAACCGTAGAGCAGCCGATTGTCTTGGATTTGTTGATGCAACAAATCCACAACAATATGCCAGCCGATACGACGTTTTGGCCGAGTTTTGCCTGTGAAGATACAGGACAAGATTTACATTCCCAAGCTCAGTGTTATGCGAATGAAATTCATTATGTGTGGGGCTTAAAAGAACATCTGGATACATCTCGAGATATTATCGATGTCCAGCAAACAATTAAAGAATCATTTAAAGATGAATCTTATTATCCAAACTTGGTCGATGAATGTCGTACACATCAATCGCATTGGATTTGTAAGCTAGACATGCCAAAAGACCGAGAATTCTTCTTAAAAAACATCAACCGGCTGAGCGCCGCTGGATTGTTGGAGTCGCATTTAAAAATGCAATTGTCGGAGGCATATCATCTGAATTTAGATGAGCTCCAACTCGTTCAAGATCAGAGTTGGTTTCGATGGCAAATGCGAACCTGTGGGTACTATTGGGCTTCCTTCATGAAGCTTTGTACGTCCAGATCAGTGTTAAACTTCTACGATGTTGCGCTGCTTAGCCCCACGCTTGGGTTTTTTTATATCTTTCCGCATCCCAGAACAGGTGACTTGATTTACTTAAAAGTGAATCTCGAACCTGGAGAGAACAAGCTGCAATGGAAAGAAATTCATGCGGCGCAGATGGACAAGTTGCAGTCTAATTTTTTTTCTGAAGCTTACCCCGGTTTAACCAAACAGATACCCATTTGGGATGGCACTAAATTCTTGCGCCATGGCTTCACGAAGTTATTCTTACAAGATGAGCAGTTGCAGCAACAATTGCGGCAACATCAAAATCCGCATGCGCGATATGAGGTCAAACATGTATGGGAACACTTTATTCCATTTTATGACTCTTATATCGATGTTTTGAATGGTGATTACGGCATGTTGATGCTGGATACCGCGGCCTCGATTTTTGTGGTCGCCACCGCTGGTGTCGGCGAAGCGGTCGATGCTTCAGCGGTTGCTGTGCGCGAAGTAGGCGTGGCTGTGGAAGCGATTTCTGAGAAAATCGCGGCAGGTGAAGCCTTATCCCAGGCTGAACATGTGACTTTTCATGAAGGCGTGAGTGCTTTGCGTTATGCTGGTACATCGATTGGTAAAGCCGCGTTGCGTATGGTTGACCCCGGGGTTGAGATGGCCTACCACATTGGCAGTGGGGTTGGACGTTTTGGTGTCTATTCTATCAAAGGCATTCGAAATTTTGCTAAAAGCTTAACCTCTCGCTTGGCGCGAGATGTGCCTGCTTGTGCGACTGGATTGGTGCGCCATCGCCGGAGTGCCGATACGGAAGATGTGGCCGCTGCTTGTGCTGTATTACGCCGAAGACTAAGTAGTTTCGCCGAAGATTCTGAGGCGGCGTTTGGCGAATCGCGGCGATCGTCTGGTTATAGTTCTCGTCGCAGCAGTTTACATTCGATTGAACTGCCAGATATCGAAATCAAAAACCGTCTAGATGCCATGCGTGGACCTCTTGCCCTCATTGAGCACTTAGATGTTGAATGGAAAGCGTTATCTTATGAATCCATCATCAAAGCCGATGCAGGTATCAATGAAGCGTTACAGGTGAATAAAATGGTCGAAAAGGGCGCATATAGCTTGCAACCTCACCCTTTGTGGAATGCAATATACGATCGATCCATTTCGAACGTGTTCCAAGATGCCTATCACAATAAATTTATTCAAATGAAAGGTGAATTTTATCGGGTAAAAATGGTGCTGCCAGCCGGCTTAGATAAAACCAGTCACGTCACGGGTGAATATGGCGATGTCTTGTTTTTCTTGCGTCAGGAAAACTACGCCATGAAAGACTTCTATGAAGTGTCTTACAATTTTGAAAGTGAAGCATGGGATGTGACGGGGAAGCTCTATAGTGATGTGATGACCAAGCCCTTGAATGTGAGCAAAGGTTTACAAATCGAACAGATGGCCACCCAAGCTTCTAGAGCTGATGAGGTGTCAGAGATCTTGGATTTGAACAACGGTATCCACATCGATGAGATGACCACTGAAGTTTCTAGAGCTGATGTGAAGGCTTTAATGAACAGCGATGAGCTCTACTTCAATGCGGACTTTGGTGCTAAGATCGCATCGGTAACTTCCAAGGATAGTTCACTTGCCAAGTCGAATATATTGGAAGGCCCGGTTTGGAACGCTGATGAATTGACCGATGTTGAAGATGGTTTTACCAGTTCACTAGAAACGGATACGACATCAGGCACCACCACCACAACAACAACCACGAGCTCAAAACCAACGACGTCATCGGATCCAGACCTAGAAGACACGTTTGAAGACATTCAGGAAATTGAAGACTTTGTGGCGGATACAGAAACCGAGGTCAATAAAGGACCGTCGCGTCAAGTGCTCCAAGCTGGTAAACGTCATCATACGCTAGGGAAGCATATTCGGGTCTCCAAGGCTGAGCTGTTGAAGCGGGTCGAGCAGACTAAAGTGACACAAGCCTCTCATTTTGGCGTGCATGTGGAACAGGGTGCGTTGTCTAACTTAAACCATTATCGGCGAGAGGTCTTCGCTGAAGATGTGATCTACCGAGCCCTCAACCATGAATTTGATTTGCTGCAAGCGCTGACCAAAGTCGGCTCTAAACAAAGCTTGCATTCATTAACAGCAACAGAAAATGCGTTGCTTAAAAGTCATGGCTACTTAGCAAGCGGCATCAAAGAAGATTTGATGATAGGTCAAAAGTTTGTATTGCGCCATACCTTTGATGAGGCCACTGGGATTAAAGTGATTCAGTCAGGCGAGCTGAGTGATACGAACAGCGTAGCGATTGTCATGGAGTACGTTAAAGAAACAGAATTATGGAAGATAATCACCGCCTTTACGGAATAACCCCGTGAAGAATGTGGATACATCAATGAAAAAGGCACCTAGCGTGCCTTTTTTTCTCTCATAAATATGCCAGGAAAGATGACAGCGATTGCCATCATACAAGCCATTATTTGATGCTTGCTTGCCGCCACTGCTGGTTCACTGATCCAGGTTTTTTCTACTAAAAAAGTAATTTAAATCATATTTTTAAGGGGTTTTAGGTGCTTTAAAGGGGCTTAAATGGCCCATCATGGTATCGTGTTATTAGCGTGGTTCTATCAAAAAAAAGGTGTTTATATGTGGGTGATTATATTTGGTGTGTGTTTTGGGTTCATTTTATTTCATTGTTTGAAACACCTCCTCAGTTGGTTGAATGTCAACTCAGAATCAGAACCAGAAGCAGATTTAGTTGATGTCATGCAAGATATTGGCAAGTTAATGGATGACTTCAACAAAAAGCCTTAAGACGCTCCTTGAGCAATCAATGTGACATTGAACTGAAGCTGCGGCAAGTTCGCCTAATACATGTAACAGAGGGTTAGAGATGGATTGAATGAATGGGTCGAATTTGTACAAGATATGACCAAGCTTGTGGGCACCCTCAAACAAAACCTGAGTGCATCGGATAAGCCTGCCGCCGATGGCGCGGCTGCTGATACCTAAGAGCGAGCTACAGCGCCCGGGCTAAAATAACCTCCCCTGCCAGCGATGCAAACCCCATCGGCATGTTCAGCCACTGCGACCGCGCTGGTCAAGTCTCAATATCAGTTTAATCCCCCGTTGCGCCTGTGAAGTGAATTGCGTTAGCGGAGGATGCCTAGCTAATCCAATGCTTGTGCGATGAAGTAGCACAAGCCACCGCCAGATAACATCAATCCAATATAAGTGGTACCAAACTGGGACAGATAATGAACCATCAGTGGAATAGAAGCACCAAAAATCACCACTGAGCAATTGTAGCCAACGCCAAAGGTGGTTGCTTTATTGTCACCTTGAAGTTGGTTGAACAAGACAAAGGGCGAGGTGGCAATGATACATGCCAGCAGAATGGTTAGGCAGAGTTGCGATACAATCAAGCTATATTGGTCTCCATTTGCTTGAATAGCATAGATAGGCACACTGCCCAGCACTAAGGCGGCGCAACAGCGATTTAAAATACGCAGACATTGACTGTGTCGATCCACAAAATACCCCATTAGCAATGCCAAAAAAAAGCAACTGCAGTTGATCCCAATCGGAAGTATCTTTTGTATGAAGGGGTCGGGGCTCAAGGTTTGGATAACTTGGGTTGTAAAAAATAAACTGAGGTAGCACAACATAGAAAAGGGTATCGACATGAGAAAAATTTTAAAGGCGGAACGCAGGTGAACTTGCACTTTATCTGAAGCTGAAAAATTTGCAGATTCAGTAATTTTAGTCCGAAAGTAAAAGCGAAAGAAGATGTTCACTACCCCCAATAGTAAAGGGATGCGCCAGCCAAAAGTATTCATCTGAATGGGCGTTAACACCAACTCAAGCACGTAAACAGTCAGCAAAGCCAATGCAATAATAAAAAACAACACGCCCCACACCAGTGCACTGGTTTTGGCACGATCTTGAGCATAGGTATTTTCCATTAAATATAAGACGGTCGTTGAGTTTTCGCCGCCAAATGAAAAAGCTTGCATGAGTTGTAGCATAAAAAACAAGCAGGGCGCTAAGACACCGATGTCGTCAAAGGTCGGTAGACAAGACATGCACAAAGTCGCCAGACCGGACAGCAGACTGGTGGTCATTAAAGCTGCCTTGCGACCGTACTTATCAGCATACATGCCCATGATCAAGCCCCCAAAGGGGCGAGACAGGTATCTTAACGCAAAGGTCGCCCAAATTATCGACGTTGCATGCTGACCAAAGTAATGGCTCGGAAAAAAGTGAAGCCCAATGTACACTGAAATGACGGAATAAATGGCGACATCATAAAATTCAAAAGCATTGGCTAAGGCAATGCTGGTTTTCTTTTTCCAACAAAACATATACGTACAACCTAATATGGGCAATATAAACGAACAGACGCAACGACAACAATCTACTTCATGGTCGTTCGCGACTCTCTAGAGCAGAAGAAGGCATCTTCAATGGCTTTGCTTGAGCTGTGGTGTCGTGGCGCCCTGGTGATAAGAAGCAAGCGGCTTTGACCGTGACGTTTGAGGCAATGGTTGCTGAGGGCGTTGAAACGCATCGGCATAGGCAAATTCTAAACTGATCTGAGGATGCTGAACGGCTAAATGCTGCGCTGTTGCTGAGAGGCTGTTAAATGCATGTTGTACATAGACATATTCAGCGGCGCGTAGCTTATGATCACAACTCAGCGTGAGTATTTCAAAACCACAGGCCGTGGCGACCGTAAAATCCAGTCGATGCGGGTTCTCAATACCTAGAGATTGCGTAAAATAATGATATTTTTTATACAGCAGTTCTTTTTGATTCCAGTAGTGGGTACCACGTTTGAGACGATCGACCAAGGAAGCATCGAGGCCCTGCTCTAAATAAGCACAGTACCATTGATAGTTCATAGGCAGACCGATCCATTGTGCATTCTGCATATTCAAGGATGAATAATTGCATTCGTAGATCCCTATATGTGCTAAATGAGTTTGGGTCCACGCTTGCATATGTTGCGTGATTTGCTGCATGTGTCGATGGTGAATATTCATCATAACTCCTGATTGCCGACTTCAATGTTCACCGAGAGGACACGCCCAGCATGACCGCTGTCCCTAGAGAAAATATTGCGCATGAGCATTCAGCGACAACATCTGACAATGGGGGTATCATTGAGAACGTGAGATTAAAGTCTGATAAGATGGTTAGCCGCTTACAATCTGTTATTTTAAGGGTTATTGTGATTAATTTATACCACCTTGAAGCGCCCTTGGCAATAGATATAACATACATGTCATAAATGGTAATAAAAATTAACTTTTGGGCGCTGGCAACGGGATTTTGAGGGAGCTTGTGACGAGGCGCACCTGGTCTCAAATGCTGTTGGTTCTTTATTTCAGTTTTTCAAACATATGCAAACGTTTACCCGTACCGAAAGCAAGAGATAACTCGACTGGTACGTTGAGTTCACCTTAACGTAGTTCTAGCAAGACCTCGTTCCGACGCATGAAGGGTAAGCTCCATGGGGAGTTGTAAAATGCAATCAGGTGGGAGCCTCTGGTTTTGAGTTTATTGTCTTTGACATACTGATCCAACAGTGCTTGATGTTCAGCTATGTTGCTGTCGCTGTGGGTGCCAGAGAAGACAATCACCACAAACTTTTTTGCTGGGATGGTTTTGATTTTAACTTTATCGTTGTTTGGTTTCGGCAGTGTCTGCATCGTGTACTGCGAGGGCATGGTAAAGGTGATGCGCCATTGACCAGCTTCAGCCTGTTGCGTGACCGGCGCAGTCATGTCGATTTTGGTGCTTTGTTGGGTAATGGGCAGCGTCATGTCGATCTTTTCGCTTTGCTGGGTCACGGGAGCGGTCATGTCTATTTTTTGGGTGACGGTGTTGTTCCCAAAAATAAAATCGGCTAAGAGTCGAAAGCCAGCATTGATCGCATCATCGCGTTCACCTTCGGTGATGACTTCAGCCACCATATAGGGTTCGTATTGTCTTATTTCAAAAGGTTCGGCAGCTTGCAATATTTTGTATTTTGGGGTTTCTAAATCAGCCATAGCGGGCAAACTCACGCCAGCCATAAGCACGAAGAGTATCCAATGTTTGAAAAAAGGCAACATGACATGAACTCGAAAAACCCATTATATTCTTATTATAGTTCAATTTAGCTATCTACAGTGGCCGGCATGAGCCATTTTCGAACTAAATAAGTCTGCCAAGTATAAGGCAGCGCTCCCAATAAACGAATTAAGGTTGTAAACAGCCAAGGAAAGTAAATATGACGCTGACCCCGTGCCAGTCCTCGTTGTATTTTATGAGACGCGGTAGCAACCGACACTTGCATTGGCATAGCAAAGGTATTTTTGTGGGTTAAGGGGGTGCTAACAAAGCCTGGATAAATCGTCGATACCTTGATGCCTCGTCGCTCAAGGGCCAGACTGACACTGCGAGCATAGTAACCGATACAGGCTTTTGATGCACCATAAGCTTCGGCGCGAGGTAAAGCCAACTCACTGGCTATCGAACCTACAATGGCGACATGTTGACCTGCTTTAAAGTGATGTTGGCAGCCTTCAATGCAGTGCGCTAAGCCCATGACATTGATTTCGATGATCCGCCTAAAGGTGGTGACATCCATATAGCCATCTTCAAGGTATTCGCAATCCCCAGCGTTTAAAATCCACAAATCAGGTGTATGTGGCAAGTGATGGCAGGCACGAAAGGTTGCAGCGGTATCGGTGATGTCAAAAGTGAGGCAAGTCAATGGTGCTCCGCTCGCAGCTTGACTCAGGGCTTCTAGTTTAGCTGGGCTGCGCCCACAGGCGATCACGTGATGACCGGCCTTGAGGTAGTCTAAAGTAAGTTGTTGGCCGATACCAGACGTAGCACCGGTGATGAATACATGCATGGTATCACCTTACTAGCTGTGCATACGTTGTTTGATGGTACGAATCAGGGTGCGCATCACTGGCAAATGTTCATAGATCATGGCACCCATATCAAAATAATCTCGATGATCGATAATGAGGTTGTCTTGATAGCGTAAGACGCTGCAACCCGCGACCGGATGAGGTTGCCCACCCGCCAATTTCGGATGCGCTAAAGTCATACACCAAGAGACACTGGCTAAAGGTGGCGCTGCGATGGTGGTTTCAATCTGAAAACGGCACGCCAATAAAGGTGTATAGGCTGCTTTAAAATAAGCCAATAAGGCTGGTAAGCCATGGGTCTC
The DNA here is from genome assembly GCA_016779685.1 of Shewanellaceae bacterium. Lineage (GTDB taxonomy): Bacteria > Pseudomonadota > Gammaproteobacteria > Enterobacterales > Shewanellaceae > UBA2521. Next base: position 8,605 of record JADHND010000019.1, read on the forward strand.
ATGGGCAGGATCTTGAAAGTGAACCTCGGGGTGGTAGAGCGCGCTTAATGTATCGATACGTTCTAGCGATAGGTTTTCATAGACTTCGGTAAATAAGTTGAGATCCATCGCAGTTATTCCTCTTGCGGTTAAGTCGCTGGCAAGTCCTAGCGAAGCTGTCTAAAAATATGGACAAGCGTTTGGAGTCGTTGTACGGGGTTTCTAATGGTAATACGTGCAATGGCTTCTTGAGTTTGCAAAGATGGATGATAGATATCTTCTTTACATTTAAAACTTTCTTGTTTCATACTATTCACTGCGTATCCTTTTTAGTAAAGACCTTGTGTAGATTGTAGTCGATGCCGCGCTTCTTGAATATAAAATAAACAACATTCGAGGCGAATGCGTGAGCCAAATTGTTCTAGTAACCAATGATAGGCTTGTGCTTTTCGTTTTAAAAACAATTTTGGATGTGGGCTGGCTAAGATGATCACCACTGGGACGCGATTGCCATCAACAAACAAATCAACCGGATAATAGATACATGATTTAGCTTGATGTGTGTTGTATTTATGGGTCGAACCGCATTGTTCCTGTACCATCAATTCGTTTTTAGTGGCGGCTTGGATTATGAATGGATCGTCAAGGGTGCTGATGTTTTCAATAGGTGGCTGGCTCAGTGGTGCGTAAGCCAGCCACTTGACAGGTTGGATATCAGCCGGCTCTTTGAGAATGTTTTCAAACAAAACCGCCCTGACGGTAAAATCACCCGAGTTGAGAATCGATACAAACACCTGATAAATACCATTGGTCAGGAGACTAATTTGTTCTTGTGGATCCAAATCATAACGCACAAAGTCATCTAAATTGTCAAAATCATCTTGTTTGAGTGCCACTTGATAGCGGTTAACTTTCTCATTAACGACATCTGTGAGTTGCTCCATACACAACATGGCATTCATAAAATCTTTTTTAAAACAATCTTCTGCATTAAATTGAATCTGATTGAAATAGAGATTGAATCCAGATTTAATGACCGCTAAGAGCGTTAGGCAAAAAAAGAAAGCTTGATAGTCGATGATTTCATCTAGATAACCCTTGTAGGGCACATGCATAAACAGAAGAATCACACCCATGGGCGTGAATGCGATGAGAACGAAGTTTTTTAATAACACCAAAATAGGCTTGGTTTGAAAGGGGCGTAATCTATTTGCCCATCGATTTTGATATAGTTTTAAATACATTGGAATAAAATCCTTTTTTATAAAAAGGTTGGTTAGGTCTTACCTGTATAGGGACACGATGAATAAACACCAAAGAAGATGACGGGTTGATTATTGCATGGTTGTCGCCTCATGGTTCCCGGAAATAGGGTTGTAATATCTAGCGACGATCCATGGTCATACGGCATCGTCGTGTTCTTTGAAAAAGAACCACATGCGACACGATTGCATGGTCACCACGCTTGAGGCGTAAAGAGAATTGAAGAACAAGAAGGGGTTTCTGATAGAAACGAGATAAGTGGGCATTGCAGTAGAAGTGTTTTGATGTAGCGGGCTTGATAGTTGCACCAAAGCGCGTGGTGGGTGACCTCATAAAAGAGGTATTAAGCTTGCAAAAGCGTGTCGATGAGGTTAATTTTTTTGAATACGAAGGCGACATCAGGGGCGGCAGTGTGATCATCTCAATTGGATGAAACGTCACCATCGTGCCATGCAATGAAAGGCTGATGGGATGAACTGACGATGATATGATATATGACATACTCTATTCCTTTGATGAAGCAATCGTACCCTGATTTTCAAGACAGAGGCGTGTTAAAACGCCTCAATGCCTAGGATTTAAATTACCACGCTGAAGAAATAAAAATCAAATAAAATTGACCACCCTGGTTAAATTCATGTTATTTGTTAATGGTTTTTCTTCAAAATAGGCTTATGTTAAAATTTTATTTCAAGGTAAGCAGTTTGGCCTAGGCATATGACGTATCAACTTGCCCTTGACAATTTTTTGCACCACAGGTAATTCACTTGCATCGGCTGAATCCACCTCCCGCAAAGACAAATAGAATCGTTGCTGCTCAGCATCAAAGTCTTTATCCATAATTTTATAATACGTGCCTTTGGGCGCAATGACTTGTGAACTCTTGGTATCAAATAGGTAGCTCAGTAGTCGTCCTTTTTTACCATCTACTTTCATCATCACAGTGACATAGTTGGGCGGCAGGGGGGGTACGTCTGCCAGCGCCACTTCCGCATCAACTAGGCTGGTGTGGCTTTTTAGAAAGCTACTGTTAAAAAAACCATCATTGCGATTGAGATTTGCCCAATCACGGCGCGGTATCACTAGATGGGTATAAGATTCAACCTCAAGTGGTTCGGTTAAGTTCAGTAAATTTTCTAGCATGGATTCATCAAAAGACAATGCATCCTTTTCTTCCGCGTTGAGCCATCTATCCAAGAAATCGTCTTCGGTTGCTAAAGAATTGATCAGCTCCAAACGTCCGCTGTTCAGGGCTTCCCTAATTTGTTGAATGGGGCGGGCGGCAATAAAAGTAGATCGCCTTTGATAAGCTTCAATCCAACGGGTGTTGGCCGCTCGACTCTCCCAGTAAGATGCACCTTGAGTACTCGAAGTGAGCGCTTCTGCCAGATAGCCAGCTTGGAGGTTATGAGTCAAACCTAAGCAGATGATAAAAATAATGAGACGCATATTTATTCCTTTTGTGTAGTGAATCAGAGGCACTCGGATCGCTGTAGAAAAGCTGGGTAGCTGGTAGCAGGTTTAGTGGATTCAGACATTTCTCGAAGATGCAGGTAGTAGGTTTGCGTCACCGGATCAAAATCTTTGTTGATAATTTCAAAGCTTGCATTGGTCGGCCATGTTAAGCGAAATGAGTCGGTCTGTGATAGGCTCCGCAATAAGCGCCCTTGCTTGCCTTCGATTTTAGTGATAACGCGAATGTTGCCTTGTATATCGTCATAGCCAGCATCTTCCATCGCTTCGATTAAAGTGGTCCTACTTTGAAAAAAGCCAAGGTCGGTATGGATTCCACCGACTTGCCAATTCGCCCAAATCTTTGGATCAATTAATTCGCCGCGATAGGATTCAAGCTCAAGCTTTGGTAAATTGGTCAACAAATTGTCCAAAAATACTTTATCGGCGTTAGAACTTAAAATTTCTTGGTCGGTGAGTTCCATTCTATTGACTTCATCGCTGGTTCTTAAAAAGCCACTTAAGCCATCAATGTTGTCTTCTTCGAGGAGTGTGTGAGCGCGCTCTAGATGATCGGGATGCATGCGAACTCGACGATATAAGTTGGCCTCTAATGCCATTAAATCTTGGTGGCGTCGTTGCCACTTTATCCATCGTTGGCTGTGATAAGACAGTTCATCGGCCAAAAAACCAGCATAAGCTGGCTTTATGGCGATGATTAAACAAATTATCCAAATGAATCGCATTGATCAAAATTTCCTTATGGTTGAGAAGGTTGTGCTGGCTGAGCAGAGTCTTGTAAAGCTCGACAAAGTGGCATCATGATGTAATGGTATTGGGCGTAGACACGGTGCCAATCGGATACGATAGGATACCAAAATGGAAGATAGCTAAGTGTTTGGTTTTTGACATCGCTTAAACGTTGCAGATTGTCATCATATCGCGCACAATTTTGGATCAATTTGCTCTCGTTAGACTCGGCACTGCTCAGAATGGCAGCAAGTTTGGTTTGATCTCGGGCAATGTCTGCTGAGTTCAACGCAGCGTTCTGCTGATAAAGTGCCTGATTGACCGGATCGATGAGTTGTTCCATCTTGCGTGGTAATTGAATCTTGTCAGTGAACGCAAAATCGACTTGTTTATTGGCATCCGTTGCTTGAAGGCTGTTGGTAAGGAAGAATTGTACAAAGTTACCTAACTCGTCATCATGCCGCTCAACATACCATTTTTGGTTAAATGGATACTGGAACAAGCCTGCAAATAAGTTCGATTCATTGATCTGATCGCTCCCGATTTTCAAGGTTAATGTATGCAAACGTTTGTACAACAAAGGTGCATCTTTTTTAAAGGCTTGGAGTATCAGATAAGCATCTGTGTCTTGTTGTGCTTGTGCCTTGATAGCCTCGTCTTCGCTTAAAGGCATGTCGTTGCTGTGAAGAGAACTGATTTTGGCATCACTTAAAATATCAAGGCTGTCGGCAGCCAATTCATACTTACCACTTAGATGTAAAAAGGCGTTGATATAATTGTGAAATGGATAGGCTGGTATCTCGGTATTGACTGGATTTTGGAAGATGTTTTGCAGCGTTTCCGGTTGTATCAGGTTGTTAGATGCACTGTCTATAGAATCAGTTGATTGTTTGAATTGAGTTAAATAAGGCGATTTAGACGGGTCAAATTTGATCGTACGCTTATTATTCGGGGCATCTGAGACAAATTGAGTAAAAGAACAAATTGGCAAATGCTTAAGTAATGGATTACAAGTCTTTGGTGTCGTCAATGTTAAATCGGCGCTCTCGAAGTTATCAAAATTCAGGCTTATCCTGCTTTCATCAATATCAGGAAATGAAGTATGCGCCCAGTGCTTTAAAACCATAGGGAACAGTTCGGCTGCCTTTTTGTTGACGACTGGAGATAAGCTTTGGAAGGCGGTCCGAAGCTCTTCTTGGGTTGTACGAGTGTAGTAATCTCGATAGTCCGCTAAGTTTTGAGTGAGTTTATTTTTGGTGTTTTGAATCATCCGTATTTTTGTGTTAACCAGATCATGACCTTGTTCATTCCATAAAGCTAAGGTTATATTGGGGTGCCGGCCTAGGAGTAAGTCGTCTATCGGGCTTAGGCCTTGGCTGATCACTTGATTAAGGCAGCCATTCAAGGTAGCGAGCATAGCTTCCATTTTAGGGCGATCCACTTGATCAATCAGCGCTTGGTAATTTAAAACATCGGCTTGACAGGCCAAGGGTGACATGGCCAATTGTGTTTGTTCGCTGAGAGCGTAGGGGGTTCGGTAAAGGTTATAGTAAAAATGCTTGAAGTACACGGTGTCTACACGGTTAAGCGTGTGCTCTAGGTTATCGAGTAGCGCTAGCGAGAACGCTTGAAACTTCCCATTGGCCACAACGGCCTGTTTGTGGGTGATGAGCTGTATTCTCTCGTAGGTTTGTCTGAGGTACATGTCATAAGAGTGCAGCATCTGGTTAATTTTGGCTGCTTGCTTGAGGGATTCCTCATCCAAATCTTTATAGATATAAGTACTTTCGGCAGCCAAAGTATCCCGTTCAGTTTCTACTTTGGTGTTGAAATGATCCACTTCAGCCAAAGCTCGAGCGGTATCACCTACGATAGGAACCAACATCAGTGAAGCGGAAACTTTATCGAGAGTCGTGCTTTCTTTAGCATGAAAAGTTGTGTACATCTTATCGGTCCAGACACCCAGCATGACGGCGTCAAAAACAGGACCTAAGGCTGCGCCGCCAGCCTTCGCCATGTTGCCAAAAGTTTTGAAACGACTGAGCATCCCTTCCGTTTCTGCTGCGGTGACCAAACCTTCATAGGCCGATGTGCCGGGCGTGAAACGGGTTTCTAGTTGCTGCACCTCAGTTGCATCTGGATACATGTCATGCCATTGATTGGTTTTCATGCTGAGGTCAAAGTCTTTGATTGTGTTGGTGGCTTCGCTTGCGGTAACCTCAGTGCTGGCCACTTCCGTGCTAACGGCTTCGGCTTGTTCTGTTTGGGAGGGGAAGCGGCAAATTGCTTCTTCGGCTTG
>JADHND010000020.1 GCA_016779685.1 Shewanellaceae bacterium
TATTGAAATCAGCGTAAAATAACGAACAAACCAAGCAAACTGGTTTGTTCCCTGATTTTATTTAATCTACTCTCACCAGCCCTTGTTGCTTCCTGAGATAAATTTCTTCTCTATCCACGGTCACTTCTCGCGGTGCTTCAATACTCAACCGAACTTGATTACCACGGACATCACACACGCTCACGCGTACTAAGTTGTCGCCAATGACGATGGTTTCACCGATTCTACGGGTTAAAATTAACATCAATACTTCCTAATAAAATAATTAAAAAAACGAATTTTAAAAAATAAAAAATAAAATGAAAAAACAGTTCACTACATGCGATTTACAACAGAACCAACACCCAGCCCATGACAAACAGGGTTGAAAGGCCGTAGAATAGGCGTTGGTGCCAAGTCAACAACTGTGTCATCTTGGAAAATTTTGCAGTTGTTGACTTTAGTCTGGTTGTTTTAATCGGCATTGCGCGCGGTTAGATTCAACTCGCACTGTTGCAGTTCATGCAACACGTTGGTGTTCTCCTCAAAGGTGTAAGCTTCTCGAAGCTTCGCCATTGTTAACGCCTGTTGGGTATGGTATAGCGCCAAACCTAAGCTGGCGTTGACGCCGATGAGGAGCACCAACACCCCAACGCCGAGCCAGATCATGTGGGTTATGTTGGTTGGTGTTTTGATGCTGTTCAAGGTTGTTGGTTTCATAAGACACCTCCTATGAGTGGTACGAAGCCATGACGGTGTAATCGACTGAGGAGTTGACTGCTGGGTAAATCGGGTTCCTTCAATTTACGTTTGATGTTGGCATAGACTTTACGCACAGCCACTTCAGATACGCCATGGCGCTGGGCGATTTCACGATAAGTTAAGCCGAGGGCAAAATAATCTAAGTAACATTGTTCTTTGGCGGTTAAGGTGATGCCTTGAAAGCTGCCTTTTTGATACAACCTTTGCGGCACGTACAGATTGAGTGACCAGCCAACAAACCAACCGTCTTTTAAGCAAGGCTGTTGATGGGGTTTGATGTATTTGCTGTGGTAGTTCATTAAATAGCAGCCATGGGCTAATGAACGCTTAATAGCACTTGCCCACACCATCGCATCCATCACCTGTTTAAACACCAAATGAAAGATGTGATCACCATAAGCCCAGAGGACCGATTGCCCTTCTCCACCAAACCGTTGCCAGCTTGCCGACAAAGGCGCAGTCGTCGGTAACACACACAGCTCACTGGATGTACCGAGCCAAGGTTGCGCTTCGACGAACTGTTGGCAATGGATAGCCCAATCTGCATTTGCAGAACAAATCGCCAAGCGGTTTGAATCTTGGTTGAAGGTAAAGCCATCGACATGAAGAATGCCGTAAGCTTGTAAATCGGATACCAACCAAGCATGAAATTGATCACACAATTGTTGGTAGTTTTTGTTTTTTTTAAATTTCAATGTCATCTTTGACACTCCTTTTCCAATAAAGACCCGAAGGCCAGTTGAGCATCCCTTGAAATAAATCAGTGAAATGGGATGCGATAAAAAATCAAAAGTAGTAAAACTACTTTGTGATATTAATACTATTTATGAATGTTTTACAACAACTATTTATAGTGACTATTCGATGTCATCAAGAATAAAAAGAGAGAATGTTATGCCAAAAAATGTCGATGGATTTCGTCGTGGAATGACCATTAAAGAAGACTATAAACATGCCCTTGATATCGCTTCAGCCAAGCTAACACTGGCTTTAGACAGAAAAGTTAATGCAACCGATGTGCTTTATGAACTCATTGATGAATATTTAGAACAAGCCATTGAAAGCTATCAAGCTAAAAATTCATAAACAAAATTGGTCTTTTCGATCTAAAAAAAAAATTAATTTATTTTTTAAATGTAAATTAAAGTTAAACAATTCGTTTGAAATTTGTTTCAAAAAGTCCCTTAATTGGGGCTTTTTTTATGTCTGATTTTTAAAGAGCATTTTTTATATATTTATATTTGAGCTGAATCACAGTTTAAACAGGCTTATTTGTGCAGTTATCTGTTAGATGCCACTCTATTTAGCAAAATAGTAACTATAAAACCAAGTAACGTTAGCACTAAAAAGGAATGAAAGTAAACAATTTTATATAATGAGAAAATGACAAACAGTGAGTTAATAAAACGATGTCAAAAACAAAATCACCTGTAGAAAGCAGAGCCAGTATGACGCTCAAAAAACCTTATAAAGTATCCTTAGAACAAACAGCAGCAGCGATTACATTAGAGACTGGAGAACATGTGCCAGCAACGGAAGTATTATATACCCTGATTGATTTGCATTTAGAAGACGCTAAAAAGCGTTTGATTAAAAAATATTCTTAATCCTCTTTTATCATACATTCTTATTCATTTTCTAAAGTCCCTTATATAGGGCCTTTTTTATGTCTGATTTTTAAAGAGCGTTTACCAATGTTGGTTGCCTGAACAACAATTGTTATGTTGCGTTAGCTTTATATGATGGGTGTCACATTTTTTGTTGTTTATAGTGGTTTCGATTCAAGGTGGACTTAAACTACTTATCTTTAAAGAAGTGTGTTTATAAACACTAAAATAGTTATAAAAATAAATAGAAAAAATGTTAAAACTCTCAACATTAAAACTGAATATCATAAAGTTTTAGCCAACACTTCTTATGACCTAAGAAAAAAAATACGAGGAAAGTGTTCCTTAGAGTCGAATCATCTATACCTTGATTGATAATTACCTTGAACAGGCTGTTCGGGATATTGAGTCTGAGATGTAAATCTCAAAAAAAAGGTTGTCAGAAAATAAAGTGGTGTCAAAATAAACTTGCTTGATTTATATCAAAAAAGACAATATTTATAATTATTTAGCAAATTAATCAATTTGATCAACGCGTCTAGTGTGAAGCAATATTAACAGCACGCACTCTATAATCTTTGATTTAGAGGGAGTAATTCACGAAGAAACTGATTATTTTTTGAATCGATATAATCAGTTATAAAGCTGTAAGAATCAATTTTAACTTTTGTTTTTTTGGATAGGTCGCATGTATGTTGAATGATATCTGTATTGATTTCATCTAATAGGTAATCTTCAACAATATTATCGATACAAGCTATTTTTTTAATAAAAGTCATAGCATGAAAGGCTGAGTTATGCGCTTCGATCAAGTGATAAGCATCATATTGATGACGAGTCGAATTCATCCATTTTTGTGGAACAATTGGATCATAATCAGATTCAACAATGAGGGGAGTACGACTTAAGGTAATTAAGCTTGTTGGTTGTTTTTGTTTGTCTATATTTTTTGTTTTGGTTAATTGTTCATCAAAAAATAAATCATCAAAAATACTTTCTTTAAGGGTTAAATCAACAGCTAAAATCGCTGTTTGAATAAGTTCTAAATCATTTTGAGATCTCATTTTTTGTATCAATAGATTATCCCAAACCCCTAACATATGAAATTCATTGGTTGTGAGTGATCGTATTTTTTTGATAAATATCGCAGAGTCTTTTTTAAAATACGTATTAGCACAGTGAATAAAAATGCTTTGTTTGTAATTTAGAGGAAATAAATCTCTGATATACATATTCTCAGAAAAGCTCGATGTTAATTTTAGTAAATTACTTTGTTCGATTTTCGTATTATTTTTAATATTAATGAAACCTGTCTGAGGGTTTGCTGATTTAATCAAATTTACTATTTGCTTAAAATCCAAGTTCAGCATTTTATATTTGTAATTTACATATCGCAGTTTTAAATCGATCAGATCAGCCATGTTTGCAAATACATTATCATCGTTGGGATTGGATCCAGAAGAGTCCAGCACAAGAGCATCAATAACATTGGGATATAAGGCTGCATAATGTGTGAACAATCTTGCGCCATAGGAATAACCTAAGAGACTTATCTTGTCGTAATGGAGTATGTGGCGGATAAACTCAAGATCATGAACTGTAACCTCATCTCTTAGCTCATGTTTAATTTGCTTAAATAATGCATAACATGTTGTTTTATCATTGCAATTTTTTATATCGTTTGCATATTGACTTCTACCGGTTGCTCTAGGGTCGAACATAATAATGTCATGCGTGAGTTTAATCGATGCGGGTAAGCTGGCTAAGATTGAAGACATATTATCTACTTGGGGAATACCAGGACCGCCTGTATTGATAAATAAAACTTTTTTTTGGAAGAATGAAGGTGCTTGGTAGCGTGATATAAAAATCTGAACAGACTTTGTACTTTTTAGGCCTTTATTTTCATACGAAGAAGGTACTGAAACGTAGAATTGATCGATTCGATTACTTAGACTTATTTCAAAAAATTGACGGTAAATGAAACTGTATTTAACTTTTGATTCAGTCAAATGCCATCCCAAAACAAAAGTCAATATTAAGGTTAGACAAATATAGATAAAAAAATTTTTAAAGGCAAAAGCCTGCATAATTTTATCCTTAAAATTTTTTTTATAATTTAAGAGTTTGAAATTAACACTTCAACTTCAAATAATAATGTGGATGATGAAATGGAAGCTCTCAAAACCAGCGTCGATGCGCCATCATAGATTTTCATTCAGACAACAAGGATCGCACGATATGAAAGTTACCACAATATCGATTGATTTAGCAAAGAATATTTTCCAACACTTAGGTATTACTGACCAAGGTCAAACTGCTTTCAAAGTAATTGTGGCTGGATAAGCTCGAAAGGCTTGTGTTCCCCGTATACACGGGGATGAACCGATTGATTCACATCAATCATCATTTGAGGCCATCACCTGTTAATAAAACATACCGTCAGGATTTAGGTTAAGCTTTTTTTTAAACGTATCGCACCTACACGAGGTGCGACAGCCCCTAAAAAAAGAGCTTTAAAATCATATCATTAAATAGGTAAAATCGCTAACCTCATTTTTTTATGATATCAGCTAAACAGTTAATTTAAAATTTTCATATATTTCAATGAGTTTAAATTTAAATCTCATTTTAAGCTGCCTGTACGGCAGCGAACTAAATGCAACTTCTAGAATAGAAATTCGGCGTTTTCTAAGCTGCCTATGCGGCAGCGAACTTATCGAGTAAGTTGTAGAAGTCTATTTTTTGTTTCTAAGCTGCCTGTGCGGCAGCGAACGGAACCATTATAAGCTAATTTATTCATTATTAAAGAGCAATTGTCTATTTTACGCAAAAACTATTTTTTTTTGAAAAAGAGGGTCAAATGATGTTTGTAACACATTTGAATAAATGTCTTTATATTGGCGTCGCACTGCCCTATTGAAATTAGCTGCATTGATTGAATTTTTTTATTTATTTATTTCATCTGTTAAAAAGCCATCCTGCTGAGGATGGCTTTGCTTGATGGTTAGGACTGTGGCGGTAAGTCGATGACCAAACATGGGAAGGCTGTATCGGTGGTCGTGGATGCTGCGCCGGGGAGACGGATTGTCTGCTTTAGGTTCACAACACAACTAACTCCTGCCTCTATCTCTAAGTTAAAATCATGTAAAGTGATGCTGGCACCATCTTTGGCGTACAGCTTGACCTGATACTGATTGTCTGGGTTATAGAGAAAAGACAAGAACCTTAAGTTGCGTTCATATCGGGCTGACGCGACATTGTGTTCAAAATGACCGGAGAACGACTCGTTTACTGCATCTAAAGGGTGGTTAACGATAAACGCGTGCAAATTTTGAAAAAAAGTCGTAAGGGAGGCTGGTAAAAAAGGTGGGACGAGCAAAATGGATTCATTCGAATCCATAGGATCGGGGTCATCAACATCATACCCGATGTCATCAATTACCAGCGCTTTAAAAGCTTGCGATTCGTCATCGTTGAGACGATACCAAGTTCGATCACTTAACGTTTGATTTGATAAAGTCTGTACTGCCCGCCCTTTAAACCAAGTGTTCAAAATCGAATCATCTGGGTCTATCTCACGGTGGAGTTGCAACAACTGTCCATTCACTTTTAATTGACCATCGAAAACACCATATCCTTTCAGGTTTTGTGCATTAAAAATATTTGCACACATAGATAGATCCGATAACAGGTTTGCTTGAGCAGACTCGTTGAAATGAACCGCCAGATTGTAATCGCTCACATCATAAGGTTGCGAATTATCCACCAGCAACATAGATTTAAAAACATGAAATTTTTGATTATGTATTGCGCCTGTTTCGGTAGAAGACACTGGATGGCTGGCAAGAACATGACTCATCAATAAACATGGTAAGATTAACAACTTAGTACATAATTTCATAGTCTTTTCCTTAAGTCAGTAGATTAAGAATATACGTAAGCCAAATACTGATTCACATCTAAAAACCAATCATAACTCAAATCGATTCTTCTCTTTTTAAAAGGAATTTGCAAGCATTGACGGATAAACCGTGTTTGGGGGGACGAATTTTTACTTTTATTTAACAATTTTCGGGTTTGAACTTATGTTAACGAGAACAAAAACGCCCCGACTGTTTTAGGAGTAACCCTGTATAGACAGCTCTTTTCTTTAACCATGTTCACATCTGGCTGCGGTTGTTATTGCGTGAGCATGCATGGGAGTGAGATGCCCGTTTCAGTGGTCGGCGCGCCCGGAATGCGGGTGGTTTGTTGGAGGTGGATGTGACAAGTTTTGTGCGGTATCCGTTCTAGTTTAAATTCATGGAAGGTTAAGCTAGCACCATCTTGTGCATATAAGGTGACTTGGTAGTGGTGGTTAGGATTGTAGAGGAAGGTGAGCCAGCGTGCGTTGTGGCGTTGGTTGATCGAGGCGCTGGTGTGTTGAAAACGACCTGTGAACGATTCAGTGACCGTGATGAGCGAATGAGTAAGCATAAATGCCCGCAGGTTGCGATAAAATGTGGTGATGTTCGCGTTGGCATAAGGTGTGACGAACAGCTGTGACACCGAAGCGGAGAGTGAGTGGTTGGCGTCGATTTTAAAATTGAGATCATCTAATAACTTTGCCATCGGCGCATCGATATCATGGAGTTGATACCATGTATGATCATTTAAAGCTTGCTTTGAAAAAGCTTGCACCGCCTCCCCTTTAAAAGAAGTGTCCAAAATGAAATGACCGAATTGATTGGGTTCACTGGCAGCATGGTGCAGTTGTAACCGCTGGCCGTTGAGTTTGGCTTGTAAATCAAACGTGCCATACCATTTCAGAGTTTTGCCATCGAATATATTTTCATGTCGCCCCAGATCGGACAAAAGTTCGGCTTGTGTGGTCTCAGTCACGTGCATGACCATATGATAATCACGCACACTGTAAGGCTGCGCTCCATGTAACTGCAGCAAGCGTTTAAAAAAATGGAACTGACCGTAGTGGTTCAGATCATGGTGGGTCGGCTTACTGCTAGCGCATGGACTCAGCCAAACCCAGCCCACTGTTATCAGGATGCGTAGAATTTTGAATCGAACAAGGTAAGTCATCTCAATCAGCTTGAACTCTTAAATGGCATAGGTAGTCAAACGCAAGTCTAAACCATATTAAGACATCTCTTCAAACATAATCGCTCAACCTGTCTCAACCTCGATCCCTTAGCGACGCCAAGAAGCGGAATGAAGATTCACAACGAGGGTATCTAAACATCTGTTTTATTGGACATGTTGAGGTATGGTTTCATGTGAAACAGGGGGGGCGGTGCCGTTGGCGGTATTGATGCGGGGTCTGCCCAATGATGCGTTTAAAACAGGTGGCGAAGGCGCTGTCGCTGCTAAAGCCGAGGTTATGGGCGATGTCGCTGATGGGATGGCCTGCCAGCAATTGGCTTTGGGCGGTGGCCATATGGACTTGTTGGCGCCAATCGCGATAACTTAAGCCCAGTTCACGTTGACAAATACGGGTGATGGTTTTCTCACAAGCACCCGCGTGACGGGCTAAGACTTGTAGCGGTGGTAACACCTCGACATCGCGCAGATGGGCTAAGCGTCGATCGGGTGGGTAAGCGCACCAACGCAAGCGGCTGAGGTGGTGCTGCTGTCAATTCATCAAACAACACGGCTTGTAAGCGTTGTTGAGTTGGCAGCTGCCAATCAAGGTGTTCTGAGCCAAAGCTGATGCGTTCGAGTAAGGCCATGAGCAACGGATTCTGGGGCAGCCTGACCAACTGTGCCGGCAGGCGCTGGCATAAATCGGGCGCAATGTAGACAGAACGATAGGCGGCATGATACCGCACCACCACGCCGTGCGGCACTTGCGGTGGGATCCAAATTAAGTGGTCTGGCGTGACGGTCTGTTGGCATTGCGGTATCGTGAGTTGCAAACTGCCCTGTTGTGGCCACAACAACTGTCCCCGCTGATGCTGGTGCAATTCGGCACGATGCTGTTGTAACACCGCAGCCAGCCCCACCAGCGGTTGGTGATAACGGTCTGGAAAAAATGGATCCTTGGCATCGAGTAGCGGCATCTGTTGTCCTTTTTTCACCTGCATGTGTCCGATGGGCGTATTCAAGCACAGCTGATATCAAGATACCATGATTTTTTTTTTGGAGTCGCTTTTGATGTCTCGTCATCTATCCCTGCCCTTGGCCATCAGCTTAATCATGTTGCCTCAATTTGTAGAAACCGTCTACAGTCCAGCCTTGCCTAGCATCGCTGCTCACTTTAACGTCGCTGCCACGATGGCCGGACAAACCCTTTCGATTTATTTTGTTGCCTTTGCGCTTGGCGTGATCGTATGGGGACGCTTATGCGATCAGATCGGACGGCGTCCCGCGTTGTTATCGGGACTGGCGGTCTACGGTATCGCCACATGCTTAGCCGCTTGCTGTCAAACTTTTAGCGTCTTGCTCGGATTGCGCGCGCTCGCGGCCTTTGGGTTGGCGGCAGCTTCGATTGTCACACAAACTGCGCTGCGCGATCAGGCCGAGCCCAAACAGTTAAAGCAAGTGTTTGCTGGCATTGGCATCGCCATGGCCTTGAGTCCAGCCATTGGCTTTGCCAGTGGCGCGTGGCTCATTGAGCAAGGTGGCTTGGTGACCGTGTTGTGGATGCTGGCGGGTTTAGCGTTGGTACAATGGATCTATGTCGCACTGCGCATGCCGGAGACCCAACCGACGCAACGCATATCGGTGCCCTGCTGGCTGACACTACGCATGATGCTGCGTGATCGACATGTTGTGGGTTGTGCCATGCTCATAGCCTGCTTCAATCTCAGTTTATTTGCGCTGTATCAATTGGCGCCGTTTGTGTGGCCGAGTACATCTATGCATCAAGTGGGTGGCTTGATCGGAATTGGCGTGTTGCTTGGCAGTCTCATCAACCAGGCTTGGCTGACTAAAGATGTGCACTTGGCGCCACAACTGATGTTCGCCATCAGTTTGCATGGGCTGGGGGCGTTGCTGCTGTGCCTGTTTGATACCCCTTGGTCTCGATTGCTGATGTTGGTGTTGATCACGATGGCTTACGCTATCGCCATCCCCAATATCTTGGCACAAGCACTGCGTAATTACCAACACGTGGCAGGCACGGCGGGCGCGCTCTTGGGAGGGGGTTACTACAGTCTGTTGGGGTTTGGTTTAATCTTAACGTCTGCGACGCACAACCTAGCGACTACCTTAATCGTCAACACCTGTGTGTTGGTTGGCGTTGCTTGGCTGCATCAAGCGACACGCACTAAGCCGATAGCGACGACGTTGCGTCGATAAAACCGAGCCTGCATTTAACGTGATGCGCATCACACTTTAAACTTAAAAATTGTATCCTAATTCACTTTTACCATAAGTTGGCTTATTAGCTAACTTATGGGGAATGGGATCCATGCAACGCACTTGGTTCAAATGCATCACATTGTTGCTGGGATGTGCGGCGCCTTTAACAGCGACTTTCGCAGCCGACACAGCACCGTTAGAAACAGCCTCACGGATTAAAATCAATCAGACCGATGCTTGGCAATTACCCGATTTAGAGCAAGTGGATTGGTTTGCAGAACCAACCACCTCACAATTTGATGCCGACATTATTTTTCAATTAGAAGACGACAAAGTTGTAGCGGAGTCGACGTTAAATCTGCTGCGTAAAAATCCGCGCGGCAAAATCTGGATCCAACTGGCAAAGAACAACCATTACCGCGTCCTCTATGGCGATTTAAACGACTTGGCTCAGGCGCACAACATTCGTTGGTCGTTGGTTGGTCACGGTAATGTCGCCGAGTTTAGCCATGACAAGAACCCTCGTTTCATGGTGCGGCGCTTAAAAAACTTTTATCAAAATTTTCTCCAGCCTGTTGGCAGTGCCCCCCCTAACCTCATTCGTATGGTCGGTTGTCAATTGCTCGAAGCGGATGGCCGCGGTGGTTTTGCGTATGATTTTTTTACAGAAGTGATTCGTACATGGCGGGATGACATTCAAGTGCATGCCTATGCCGAAGGCTTGCAAGTCGGGAAGAATGGCCGTAAGTTTTCCATCATCACCGACAGCGCTGGCCATGATTTGTTTTATCGCCAACAACACAAGTGGCAGCTACGTTATGATACGGCGCAGCAGTCCATTTTTAGTCGGCCAAGCATTCATCCAGAATACAATTTGCCGATTGGCATACAATTTAAAGGCACGGATGAAATTGTTGACTTCACAACGGCAAACTATCCTACCCCTAATTCGAACGCCACCTATGACAACGTGGGCTATCACATGGATGAACCGGTGACCATCAAAGTTAACTTTGATACACCCGGTCAAGAGCACGTTGCGGTGATCGAGACGAAGCAGCCCTTTGCGGACGAAGGCGCACAGATAGCTGATGACATCATCAACAACCTGATCGATCGCGATGCCGCTGGCTACAGTGACGTGAATGAGGCGATCAATGATGTCGTGGATGAGGCGAGCGTACGTAAACCAACGTGGCTGACGAAACTTGGCCGAACCTTGTATGGTATCGATGTCAGCATGGCATTGTGGAATATGTCGTTGTCACTGCAACATCAAGATCACCGACTCGCCAATCAAACCTACCACCAACAAATCGCCTTGTTATCTGGTTTAGAGGCGGCGAGTGCTAGTGGGTTGTTGTTCACGGATTTACTGCTGTCTTCAAGCACCAATCCTGCGTTGGTGGCGGCTGAATTGGTGATCTTAGGGACGTTCGTAGCGACCCAACAAGGTCTCACTTGGCGACGCGACAACATGACTCAAGCGGCGGATACTCAGCTTTATTTAACGCATTTATATCAACACTATCAACGCGCCATTCGAGATCCGCAGCTGTTAACGCAACGTCAAGGCGGTCTATTAGCGGTGCAGTCACATCCAGAATTGATGGTCGATCATGTCGATTTAAGGCAAGCTGATAACCCACAACCTGCGGTGGCCAAAGGCGCACTCTGGTTGTCGAAAAAACAGCAAGCATTTTCCATTAGTGGCTTTGTGTTCGATGTCTTAGAACGTCGTTATGGTGAGTTGGTGCAGGTGGATCAGGTTTGGCGAGAGACCGATGCCCGTGCTGGTTGGTTACCGATGCACCCAACACTGCCCCACCAACATCCTTTTGTTGAGCTGAATCCTGACGCGCCCTCGGTCACCACTTCGTCACCAGTAGCACCGGTGCATACTTTGTTTTTACCTGTGAAAGCACGCTACAGTGTGCCATGGGAGCGTCACGGCATTCCCACGAAACACAAAGGCATTTATACCACGGGGGCGCAACTTGGGGCTCCTTTGGCGGCGGCTTTAGAACCTGCTTTGTTTAACGATGCGGTTAAGGACAAAGCCAAGCATTTAACGAAGCTGTTCTTAGCCCAACAACAACCCATCTCAACCGACATTCGGGTCGACTTACCCGCGCGCCCGCTGCGCCTGATCTTGCCGACACCGGCAACCGCCGCGAACGACTTAGGCCTGCTGCGTTATCAGCTGCATGCGCCGGCGGATGCCGACATGGGGCAGGTCTACTCCATCATCAGCCCCACTTTTTTTGGGTTGCCCGATTTCCTCGATTCCTCTTTGTCCGCCGTGCTGCATCAACCGACTGACACCGAGGTGTTGTGGACGCTCCACAGCCCTCATGCCGACAATCTGTGGTTGTTGGATTTAACCCAGGCATCTAACACGCTGACCTTGACGGTGACCGATCACACGTTGGTGATCACCGATACGAAACGACACAATCAATGGCGTTTGCTCTTAGTCGGCGCTGGTCGAGTCTTGATTGCGCGCGCAAAACAGCAAAACTTTTTAGCGTTTAATGCCGACGAAGCGGTTTGGATTGACGATAACAACACCCAACAAAATTGGCTCAACCAAGGTAAAGCAGCAGCTGTCCATTGGCAACCGACAAGTTCACTTGCGACAGATAAGGATGTTCAAGATGCAACGGCGGCGGCGGAGCGTCCCCTGAAAATGTACCTTGCCAATGCCAGCAAAGAATCCTTATCGGTGCAAGTGCACACCACCGCTGGCGTACAAACCGAGCATCAACTGACTGGCAAAATAACCAGCGTGTTAACGCTCCCCTTGTTAGCGGCGGTAGATAAGATTCTAATCTTAGATGAAGGCGAGACGATCAACACTTTGGATCAAATCCAATTGCGCAATTACCTCGATCAAACCTCAAAAATGCTTTGTGTGCAGGTTGACCAGTCTCAGCGGGTGTTGCCCTTTGACTGTCGACGTCATCAACCACGTCATGCTCAGCTCGAACCACTCTATCCCGGCGCGCCTTATCAACAACGCGTCTTCAAACGAGTGCATCCCAACACCGACTATTGGCCGATCCATGTGAACAATGAATCGGGTAAGACTTTGTATGTCAATCTACGTTACCATTATCAAGGCCGTTCACATCAGTTGGCTATCGATACACCCATCGAAGCACATCAAAGTGTACGGCCGATAGATGCGAGAGCGCATCCGACGCAATACCAGCAGACTAGCGGCAGCCATGTCACTTGGTGGATCCCAAAAGATGCTGTGCTGGAATCTTTTGTGTTGTATCGGCTCACGGATGATGGTCAACGTGTGGTTGAAGACACGACCTTACCCGAGCAGTTAAACGAAGCGATTTATTTCACCCTAGAAAAACATTTTTGGAATCGACAGGTGTTTGTGAAATCTCGCCAGCGGCCTGAATATTATCAGGTACATCGACGCGCTATTCGGCGTCAGCTAGGCTATCACTAACACTTAAATGGCGCACCTAACACCAACTAGGTGCGCCATGTCTTCGATGTTCTCTGAATACAATTCATGGCGCCACCGTGCCTCAGAATGGGATGGGAACCTGGCCGAAATTTCTCCATCGTTGCATCCGAGAGGAGGCCAAGCCAACCGATTTTATCAGTTCTTCTTACAAACGAAAACTTGCTGATCTGACAAGGTGGTCAATTCTGGACGCGTTGCGCTTGTCAAAGAAGTTATATTTAAATCACTTTTGTTATAATAAATGTGTTGTTTGATCTCTGCCCAATCATTAAAATCGTTCATCTGATAGACCGTATAAGCTATAGAGCCAGAGTAACCCTCTGCTATCCTACACAAAATGCTGTTATCAATCTGGCCATTGTTGTTTAAATCACTCGTAATGGGATCCAAGTCATCACTGATCTGGATATTTCGTTCACTCATCGATTGCGTGTCTATGATTGGTGATGTCCCGTAGGAATAGTTCAGATATAAATTCATCGTGTCAACTTCATCACTAGGCTCAAACAGGCTTGTTATTTTCCCATCGCTACAGGTGCCTTGCCATTTATTGGCGAAATAATCGGTGGTGTGAGGCATTCGAAAAGAGTAGCTATAGTTCATCATACTGTAGTAATTCCATTTATAATTCACATTTTCGTCACCACCGTGGGATAAATTTAGATTATGACCCAATTCATGTGCTTGGTTTATAGTCTGATACCAAGTATGCAAACTGGCTGATAAATTATCCATTCCAGCCATCGCAATCGCGAATTTATGTTTATTATTGGAAGCCAAGCCATAAGTTTGATCGTCTTCGCCGGCGAATTGATTGATATTAAATTGATAGTAAAAATGATTAAAGCGATTTTCTGCACTGTAGGCCTGATATAAAGCGCCAATACCCGTATTTTCTGCAAATGCAGTTGTTGTTGCATAAGGGATGATGTCGCCGCCTTGCTTGATGGGCTGGCCATTCACTTCAGCATATAAATTGTATAAATCTGGGACAATCATGTT
>JADHND010000021.1 GCA_016779685.1 Shewanellaceae bacterium
ACGCTTAAACAACGTTTATTTCGGCAGATACAATTAGAAAAAGTGATGAGTAGGTCTTGTTCATGATGAGCTTACGGCGTAAAAAACGGTTATGGTTTGGCTGCGCTTTGGTGGTTGCTTCGGGACTCATGTCTTGGCTAGTGGTGGTGGCATTATCGCAAAATATGAATTTATTTTATTTGCCATCTGAAGTGCTGCATGGAAAAATCGCTCAGCCCGACTTAAAACCCAGCATCGGTCAACATATCCGAGTCGGTGGGATGGTGGTCGAAGGCAGTGTGCAGCGGAATGTTAATACGATGCTGGTTTCTTTTGGTTTACGTGATAAAACTGATGAGCATATCATCATTCAATTTGAAGGCTTGCTACCGGATTTATTTCGTGAGGGGCAGGGGATTGTTGCCCAAGGGACATTGGTTAACCGTAATACGTTGGTCGCAAACGAAGTGCTGGCCAAACACGATGAAACCTATGTCCCACCTGAGCTCAAAGCGGCGATGAGCGCTCCCTAGCGACTCTATGGGTGTTGGTGAATCAAGGCCGAAGTCGATCAATCACAATTTTATACTTTGGTTGCCCTTCTACAGTGACTTCAGTGAGCGTGCCAATCAAGTCATCTTTTACAGCTGGCATGCGGCCAGAATGGGACACAATCACGCTGATGTTGATATTTTTGAGTTCACTCATTTTTGCCGTCGTGTTCATTGCATGTTGGTCACTTATATAGGTTTTAAGTGGCCATTGAGGTAAAGGCAATTTGCGTACTGCCACTGGGAGACTTTGTTCCATCGGTCTGGCAGCAATAAAGAGCGTATCGGTAGCCCGCACCCTCTGCAACAATCCTGGTTTAATATCAATGGTTAGTTCCACTCGTCCTTGTTGACTCAGCAGTTGCTGTTCCTCAGCATCACCAATGGCTTGGCTAATCATTTTTTTATTGATTTGTGGATCGTCTAAGGTTAAGAGCTGCTGCCAGTAAGCAATGGCAGACGTATAGTTTTGCTGGGTATAATGATGAACCGCAAGTAACAATAAAGCGCTCGGACTGGTAGGATTGAGTGCCAGAGCTTGTTCGATTAAAGTTTCAATTTTCGGTGTTAAATGCCGTTGATTTAGAAAATAGTTAGCTGTAGCGAGCTGACCATAATAACGGTCGTTATCTGCAGCAAGTTCAATAAGCTTTTCATACACGGAGACAGCATGCTCGTAAATTTCAAAGTTCATATAAACGTCTGCAAGCTGTTGCCACGCTTGTTTATCTTGTGGATCAGCCTCTGTACGTTGTTTAATACTATCGATGATAGCAATCACGCGCTGCACATTTGGGGATAATGACTCACTTCTTTTGACGCCTGTTGCCTCATATTGATTAAAATGTCCGGTGGCTTGGTAGATCCCACCCCCCATGATTAAAAATACGCAACTCAAAACGACGCTGAAATACCGCTGTCGCTGGGGTGACCAAGCTGTATAGGGACGATGTTTCAGCTGATGGTGGGTTGTCAGTAAATGTGTATCTAGTTCGCTTTTTAAAGCTTCAAACTCTTGCTGACTTAAGCTGTTCTGCTGTACTTGTTGGTTCAGTAAGCCTAAGCGTTCTCGATAAAGCGTGTTCTGTGATTGCTTGAGTTGTTGGCAACGATTGAGTTGTTTGTCTGACCATAGGGGCATCCATATCCAAGCAAGGCCGATGGCACATAAACTTGCTAATAATATCCAGAAAGTAGGCATGGTGGTTTTTCTTCAGTATTTTTTATGAGAAAATGTAAATCATTATACTTAAATTGATTTAAAATAATTCATTTTTTTATTTTTTTTAACACAATGGCCCGTTTGCGGCTGTTCCTTCTAATAAGGATGTCATATGTATGCAGAACTTGGACAAGTTTCTCTCATTCTAGCGTGTGTGAGTGCGCTGATGTTGAGCGTGGTTCCTAGCGTTGGTATTTATTATCGGAATGTCAATACGATGGCCTATGCTGGAATTTTTGCTCGAATGGCTTGTTTCTTTGTGGCCTTAGCCATGATGATGTTGATTATTTGTTTTGTGTCCGACGAATTCAGTGTGGCTTATGTTGCGGCCAATTCAAACACTCAATTACCTACTTTCTACAAAGTAGCTGCCGTTTGGGGTGGCCACGAAGGATCTTTGTTACTTTGGTTATTTTGTCTTTCATTATGGACGTGGGCTGTCGCTCATTTTTCCGGTACGCTTGAAGTAGAGTTTTTAACGCGCGTGCTGTTAATTTTGGGTTGGGTTATGGTTGGTTTTGGTGGATTTATCATGTTGACATCTAATCCTTTTGAATTATCAGCAGTCGTCCCGCCGCAAGGCCGCGATTTAAACCCCCTGCTTCAAGACATCGGTTTAATTGTGCATCCGCCGATGTTGTATATGGGCTACGTCGGATTTGCAGTTAGTTTTGCGTTTGCGATGGCCGCACTGTTGGGTGGGCGATTGGATGCCGCCTGGATTCGTTGGTGCCGTCCTTGGACTTTGGTGGCTTGGACATTCCTAACGGGTGGAATTGCCTTGGGTTCATGGTGGGCATATTATGAATTGGGTTGGGGAGGCTGGTGGTTTTGGGATCCAGTCGAAAATGCTTCCTTGATGCCTTGGTTGTTGGGCACTGCCTTGATTCATGCGCTGATTATCAGTGAAAAAAGAGGCATTTTTAGGCAATGGACGGTTTTGTTAGCCGTGTTTGCTTTTGCGTTTAGCTTATTGGGTACCTTTATCGTTCGTTCTGGGGTGTTGACCTCGGTGCATTCGTTTGCAGCTGATCCTAAGCGCGGTTTGTTTATATTGTTGTTGTTGTTTGTGGTGATGAGCATTGCCTCTTTGCTGTTTGCATGGCGTGGTCGACACATGAGCTGTCCGGTTAAGTTTACTTTATTTGCCAAGGAAACATGGATGCTGGTGGGTAACTTATTGCTTGTGGTTGCATGTTTAACGGTGATGATTGGCACTCTCTATCCCTTGTTAATTGATGCACTGGGTATGGGGAAAATCTCGGTTGGTCCTCCTTATTTTAATACTGTGATTGTTCCTTTAACGTTGGCGTCTTTTTTATTGATGGGCGTCGTGCCTTGGATGCGGTGGCGAGATCATGCGTTTAAAGTTGTGCAAGTGGTCTTCATTCGGCGCTTGTTCTTTTGTGTTTTGATGGCCGCAGGGATCACTTGGTGGCTCGAGCCAGTTTTAAAGCCTTGGGCTATTTTGGGTTTATCGGCTTCATTTTGGGTGATTTGGTCGCACATCATAATGGTATGGCGGTTGGGGTCGACAGCGCGCGGCTGGCAATGGTCGGGTCTGACATGGAAGCGCAGCGGTATGCTGCTGGCTCACATCGGTATTGCGGTAACTGCTATGGGAGCGACCGTCGTCACACATTATGAACAGGAAACAAGCCTTTATATGAAAGCTGGTACGCATACTCAATTGGCTGGATATGAGTTCGTGTTTATGCGTGCTCAACCTATTATAGCCCAGAACTACCAAGCGACACGTATGACGATTGAAGTGAAACATCAAGGTTCGCATGTGGCGTGGCTCTATCCTGAACGTCGTCAATATGAAGTTCGGGGTATGAGTATGAACGAAGCTGCCATAGATTGGGGATTCTGGCGTGATCTCTATGTTCATATAGGTGAACCTATGGCGCAAGGGTATGCTGTTCGGATTAGTTATAAACCTTGCGTGCGATGGCTGTGGTTTGGAGCCGTGTTGATGATGCTAGGCGGCGGCAGTGTATTGATGGCACAAAGAGAAGCACGTCGCGTCCGGTTAGCCGCAGCAAAATACAACTTGCCGCCAGTGCAGGCCACGTCATGAGTCTGGTATCTGCTGTGGTTCGACGAGGGTTGCTAGCGCTGCCTTTATTGCTGGTGTTCACATTGGGATTTTTTTTATACCAAGGCTTGCAGTTGCAACCTGACGAATTGGAATCGGCACTTGAAGGGCAGCCATTGCCTAACTTTAATTTAGAAAATTTGCTGCACCCACAGCACTATATTGAGCGCAATGATCTATTGGGGCAAATCATTATCTTAAATGTCTGGGCAACTTGGTGTCCCGCTTGCCGATATGAGCATAGTTTTTTAATGCAACTGGCACGAGAGCAGCCATGGCCTCTTATTGGTCTTAATTATCGAGATCCCGATCGAGAACAAGTACTGGCTGCGTTAAGCTCGCAGGGCAATCCTTTTGATAAAATCATAGTTGATCGTGAGGGGAAGTTGGGTCTCGATTTAGGCGTATATGGCGCTCCTGAAACCTTTTTAATTGATCAACAAGGTATCGTTCGATTGCGGCATGCTGGTATTTTAAATCAAGCTATTTGGACAACCAAATTTGTACCACTGATTCAACAGCTAGAGGGGCAACCATGAATCGACAGGGGTGGGTATATTTATGCTGGATTGGATTGATGTTGCTAAGTTTTGAAAGCTACGCGATTGATACCTATCAATTTAAAAATGAAGTGAATCAGAAGCGAGCATTGACGTTGGCCCGTTCGCTGCGTTGTCCGCAATGTCAAAATCAAAACTTAATGGATTCAAATTCACCGATAGCAAAAGATCTGCGACATCAGGTTTATCGTATGGTGGATCAAAATGCCACCGATGATGCGATCATTGTGTTTATGGTGCAACGATATGGCGATTTTGTGTTGTATCGACCTGCGCTGGCAGGGAAAACCGTGTTACTTTGGACCGCCCCAGCGCTCCTGATGCTGTTGGCAATAGTTTTGTTTTGGATGGTCATCAAAAGTCGAGCGGCTGACCCCTTGAAGCAGACACTCACAGCAGAGCAGCAAGCGGAGTTGCAACGGTTGCTGACTGAAATCAACCAGCAACCGTCAACAAGGCCATCTGATGACTAGTTGGTCGCTTTGGCAAAAGCATCTGCAAATGCACTGGCCATAGCATCATTCTTATCAAAAGATTTTTTTGAAGGTTGTTTTTTATGTGGTTGCTTCGTATGCTGTGTAGCGCTTTTTGATGTAGTTTTAGGGCGCTGTGTGTTTGTGTTGAGAGATAAATTAATGCGTTTACGTTCGACATTAATTTGAATAACCCTAGCCTTAATGACATCACCTACTTTGAGTTGGTTTGGATCGCCATTAAAATGCGCAGGTAAGTGTGAGACATGCAGCAATGCTTGTTCATGAATGCCAATATTGACGAAGGCACCAAAAGAGGTGATGTTGGTGATGACACCTTCAAGCATCATCTCTTTGGTTACATCGTTAAGTCCTTTGAGCTGAGTGTTGAAATTAGGAAGCTGAAGGTAACCGCGTTCATCTTGTAGAGGTTTATGCAGTGGCTTTAAAACAGCAGACACTTGGGCGCTGGAGGGCTCTGGTTCTCCTAAGGCTGTTGGTAACTTCTGAAAAGGAGCTGGCGGTATCGTTGCATTATTCAAGGGGTGTTGGCTGTTTTCCAAACGGAGGTAGGCGGCTGCCTGGACGTAAGCCATCTCGCTCATCTCGGGTATCTGCATTAAGTCAGCAATACAGTTTAACTTACCTTGTTGTTCTCGGTAGGCAACGATGCATTTCGCTAAAGTATGGTTTAAACCGGGTACATACTGCAATGCAGCCGCAGGCGCTTGGTTTAAATCCAGTGGGACTTGAGCGACACAGTCGCTCACCATATATTTGAAACTTTGTTCAAAGTTCTGGGCACACAGCTCAGAGAGTGTCGGATGTGTTGTAAACACGGGGGCTGGATATGAAACCAGCTCTATCAATGGATCTTGGACACGTCTAGCAACAGAAGCCGCTTGCAGAATCCCCAGATCATCCGCTGCGTTCAACCTCATTCCTTCTAGGTGTTGTTTCAGATTAAAGTCGGTAACCTGTATTTTATGAACATTTTGTTCAGGGTGTTCATGGATCCATTCGCAAAGAAACCGATCAGTCTCTTTCAGTCCGGCACCATATCCAACGGCGATATGGTGAATTTGCGCCATTTGAATGATATTGAGTAGGGTTTTTTTTGATTTTTTCCAGGCGTTTTGAGGCGCATGTGGATACAGCGTGGTGTGATGACGTAATTGCCCTGCGCTGTCTATCGCCGCAATTTTGATACCTGAGCGCAGCCCCGGAATGATGCCTAATACAGGTTTTTTTCCTAGTGGCGCTTGTAGAAATAACGCAGCTAGGTGCCGCATCTGCATCGTTAACCCGCGCGCGATCGCTTGTTGTTTTCTTTCCATCAGGATCTGAAGTTGCAGAGAAGGTAGCAGCTCGGTAGCCCAGATATGAGTTAGTTTTTGCTGTAACCAAGCTTGAGCCGATGGTGATGTTGCTGGCGGTGCAGTACATTGAATAAGCTGTTCTATCACTTGAGTTTCGTGGCTAGTTGGCAAGGTCAGCCTGAGCAGCAGCCATTGCTGTCTTTGGCCTTGTAATAAATTGAGTAGTTGCTCATCAGACACTTGGACTAGCGTTGTTTGCTGATCAAGCCATTGTTGGTATTGAGTGGGCATTTTGCCAGTTGCGATACCTTGGGTTACTTGTATCATTCCATCCTGTTGCAACGTATCACGTAACGTTTGACGTAATCCCAACTTCAAAGACAGCTGCCAAGCGAGGTGTTGGTGTAAAATCGCTTGCAATTGCCCAGGATTCAGTTCTGGGGCATATTGCGCTTCAAGCGCGCTCAGCGTTTGGTCCAAATCCGTAACGGTTTGTAGTAAGTTTATGAGTATGTTGTCGGGTGAAAAAGACAGCGTATTCAAGTTAGCTGCATGCTCAAAGGTAAAGTAAAGGTCATCGAGCTCTTGTGCCGTCTTTGCTTGTGTAATGGCTCGTGAGATGGCAGCTGGCAAAGCAGCTAGCGAGGTCGCTATACTGTGATAGTGTTGGCCGCGTGCTGCTAGTCGTTGCTGATCAGAATGCTGTCGGTAGCTTTCTCGCAATGCTTCAGCAGTTAAACCATTAGTGAGTTCAGGCTTGAAACGAGCCAAGTAATCGATATGCCAGCCGTCTTCTAGGAGTGAAATATGGGATGCTGAATGATTGAGAATAAAAGGTGGTTTGCCTGGGTTAAGCGAAGGAGAGTTCATAAGCAACCGTTGCATGTCCTTGATAAACAAAATATATATTTTACTCTATCATATTCTACTAAGAACGGATATAGTTGTTTGATAGAAAATTGATAGAAAATGGATGCTAGATGAGCCGCTCTAATTTAATTACCCGTGAAGGTTGGCAAGCTTTAGATGCAGAGTTAAAATTCTTATGGCGTGAAGAACGTCCACGCGTTACCAAGGTCGTTACATGGGCGGCTCAGTTAGGCGACCGTAGTGAAAATGCAGACTACAAAGAAAATAAACGTTTGCTTCGAAGTCTGGATCGGCGTATCCGCTATCTCATGAAACGTTTGGATCAAACTCAGATTGTTGATTATGCCATTAGTCAAGAAGGCAGGGTTTATTTTGGTGCTTATGTGGCATTAGAAAACGAAATGGCTGAGTCATTGCAATGTCGCATTGTTGGCGTAGATGAGATCGATTTGAAGAATAACTTTATTTCAATCGTATCGCCAATGGCGATGGCGATGATAGGTAAGCAGGTAGATGATGAGGTCGTCGTACAAGCGCCTAAAGGTGAACAGATATGGTACATCAATAAGATACAGTATCATCCATTTACAGAATAATCCCTTTATTTGCTTGAATTATGTTCACATTCGCAGCTATCTTTAAAAAAGATATTTTGTTATCAACGGTGGATTATGTTTCATAAAGAGATAAATGGTAGTCAAATTCATTATTTAGATGTAGGTCAAGGACCAGTTTTATTGTTTGGACACGCCTTTTTGTGGGATTCGCTGATGCTGGCGCCCCAACTTGAAAAGTTAAGTGCAGAATACCGCTGTATTGTTCCTGATTTATGGGCTCATGGAAAAAGCGGACACTTACCTCAGACGACCAATACATTAACGGATATGGCTCGTGATATGCTTGGGCTCATGGATGCGTTAAATATTGATAAATTTGGTATTATTGGCGTATCTATTAGTGCGATGTGGGCTGCCGAGTTAGCTGTTTTAGTGCCGAAGCGGATTAAAACTTTGATTTTGATGGGGGCGGTGATTGGGATTTCGAGTGAGCAGTTGCATATGTTTTATTCGAATATGGTCGATATGGCTTTAAGTGAAGGCAAGGTACCCTCCGAATTAGTCGATGTCATGGGAGATGTGTTGCTCGCTAAAAAAAATGCGTCATCTATGCCTAAATTAATCAATTATTACACTGAAAATTTACAAAAAATAGAAAATGAAATGCTTGCGGACATTCTACAGATGTGCCGAATGCAATATGAACGCCGGGATATTTTAGATGAGCTTAGTAAGCTAACTTCGGTGCCGATTCTTATTGTTGTGGGAAATCAGGATTTGACCAGTCTAGGAGACCCATCACGAATTGATGCCATGCAGGCAGCTTTACCTCAATCATGCTTAGAGCGAATTGAAAACGCTGGTCAGGTTTTGACGTTAGAGCAGCCAGAAATAGTAACTGAAATCATTGAGAGTTTTTTAGTAAAGTCGAATTTTTCTTGAGTTTAAGTCATGAGACTTCACCGCCGACTTCAGTCGTACGGTGAAGTCAACGTCGATTATGCTTTCGCTTTTTTCATTGCGGTGAAGAACTCGTCGTTGGTTTTGCTCATCGCTAATTTATCGATAAGAAATTCCATTGCGTCAGATTCTTGCATTGGATTAAGAATCTTTCTGAGAATCCACATTTTTTGCAATTCAGCATTCGCAGATAAGAGCTCTTCACGACGCGTACCTGAACGATTAAAGTCGATAGCTGGGAAGATGCGTTTTTCCGCGATTTTCCGCGATAGGTGCAGTTCCATGTTACCGGTACCTTTAAATTCTTCATAGATGACTTCATCCATTTTTGAACCGGTATCGATTAGAGCGGTTGCGATAATGGTTAAGCTGCCACCCTCTTCAATGTTTCTTGCTGCCCCAAAAAAACGTTTTGGACGATGCAAGGCATTCGCATCGACACCCCCTGTGAGGACTTTACCGGACGAGGGCACAACTGTGTTGTAAGCACGTGCTAATCGCGTCATGGAATCGAGTAAAATGACCACATCTTTTTTGTGTTCAACTAAGCGTTTAGCGCGCTCAATCACCATCTCGGCAACTTGGACGTGACGACTGGCGGGTTCATCAAATGTAGATGCAACAACCTCGCCTTTAACGAGACGGCTCATTTCAGTTACTTCTTCTGGTCTCTCATCGATTAGGAGAACCATCAACTCGCATTCGGGATGATTGTAGCTAATGCTTTGTGCGATATTCTGGAGCAATAAGGTTTTACCCGCTTTAGGTGGCGCAACGATTAAACCCCGTTGTCCTTTACCAATTGGGCTGACCAAGTCTAAGATTCTAGCGGTAATGTCTTCTGTTGAGCCATTGCCTCGCTCCATCCGCATCCGCGCCTCTGCATGCAATGGGGTTAAATTTTCGAATAAAATTTTATTACGAGCATTTTCAGGCTTGTCAAAATTGACTTCATTCACTTTTAACAGTGCGAAATACCGCTCACTGTCTTTAGGGGGACGAATTTTGCCTGAAATTGTATCACCAGTTCGAAGATTAAATCGCCGAATTTGATTGGGCGAGACATAGATGTCATCAGGCCCCGCCAAAAAAGAGGAATCGGCACTTCTTAAAAAGCCAAATCCATCTTGCAGGATTTCAAGCACCCCATTACCAAAGATATCTTCTCCACTTTTTGAGTGTGCTTTTAGAATTGAAAAGATAATATCCTGTTTACGTGTGCGGGCGTGATTTTCAATACCTATTTGGGAAGCTAGTTCGACAAGCTCAGAGATAGGTGTGTTTTTTAATTCCGTTAAGTTCATGATTTAAAGATCTTGTTTTAGAAATGACAGGGTTGAGAAGACATTCGAAGCAATCGAACTGGTGCGTGTGTTTGAGACTAAAACGTGCATAACACTACACACGCTATCTATATTGTATCAAATAAACGAGAGATGTCAAAAGACAGTCGCTTGATTATTGATTAAACATGTTCGTTGAGCAGCGTCGCCAGTTGTGGTTTGGATTGCGCACCAATTTGGGTTGCTATAATTTCACCTTTTTTAAATAACAACAGGGTTGGAATACTACGGATGTTATACTTTGCAGCAACTTCACCATGCTCGTCAACATTAACTTTAGCAATTGTGGCTTTGCCTACAAACTCATCTGCAATTTCATCCAAAATCGGAGCAATCATCTTACAGGGACCGCACCATTCTGCCCAAAAGTCCACGAGAACAGGTTGTTCTGACTGCAAGACATCACTTTCGAAGTTTGCTTGCGTAATTTCAATAATATTTTGATTCATATTTATCTCCAATAATGACATAATAAGTTGATTTTATATTTGGGTTTAATTGACGCTTTCGTTTATTAAGTGTGGGCAATGCTCGTTCAGGCATCAGGTTCTTGCATAAGATCTGCATGTGCGAGCCATTTTTTGCAAATTGATTGATTGGCACAGATACCTTAGTATAACAAAAACTACATCGTGATCCTACTAATGTGAATATATCATATGCAAGAGAAATACTTGACAGAAACACTTTGGACTGAATTTGCACTCCATCCCAAACTTATAGCGGCTTTGCACGCTTGTGATTTTCATTTTTGCACCCCCATTCAAGCCGCTGCCGTGCCTCTCTTGATGGAAGGTTCTGATGTGGCTGGTCAAGCTCAAACGGGAACGGGTAAAACCTTAACGTTTTTAGTTGGCATGCTCCAACGAATGCTGATGCATCCAGCGCCAGTGGGGGCAGCGAATCAACCTAGAGCATTAATTTTAGCGCCAACCCGAGAGTTGGCGATTCAAATCCAGGCTGATGCAGCAAAATTACAGCAACATATGTCTTTTTCTAGTGTCAGTGTCTATGGTGGAGAAGGGTATGAGCGACAACAAGCGTCTTTAGAGCAGGGCGTGGATGTTGTCATTGGTACCATAGGCCGTACCATCGATTTTTATAAAAAAGGGCTGCTTAAACTCGACCACATTGAAATTTTGGTCTTGGATGAGGCTGATCGGATGTTTGACTTGGGTTTCATAAAAGATCTTCGCTATTTGCTACGACGCCTACCAGAGCCTCAAGCTCGGCTTAATTTACTTTTTTCAGCAACGCTCTCGCAAAAAGTAGAAGAATTGGCTTATGAGCATATGAATCAACCACAGAAAGTCGTTGTGATGCCAGCTCAGCGATCGAATCAGTCGATTCAAGAAGAGATTTTTTTTCCAGCTGTGGAGCATAAGATTCCTTTGTTATTGACTCTAATTGAAGAAGAGTGGCCCGGTAAAGCCATTATTTTTTCGAATACAAAAGATGCCTGCGAAAATGTATGGGGCTGGCTAAAAGCTGACGGGCATCGCGTGGGTTTGCTGACAGGTGATATTCCTCAAAATAAGCGTATTCGAACACTTGAGCAATTTATGAACCATGAATTGGATTTTTTAGTGGCCACCGATGTCGCAGCTAGAGGGCTTCATATTCCGAATGTAACTCATGTTTTTAATTTTGATTTACCGGATGACTGTGAAGATTATGTTCATCGCATCGGCCGGACAGGGCGAGCCGGTGAGAAAGGGCAAGCGATCAGTTTCGCTTGCGAGCGCTATGCCATGAATTTACTCGATATCGAAACGTACATCGCTCATTCTATTCCTGTCAGTCGATACAATGAGCAAGCTTTGTTGCATGATTTGCCCAAGACACCGATGCGCTTGAAGAAGTCCCCAAGCGTAACCTCTCGAAAAAATACGCGTCGGCGGCGACATCATGAATAAAGCCATCTAACCGTGGCTTAGCAATTTCGCCGTAAACCCTCGCCCGAGCAGGGCGGGGAGTGGTCACGACATCCAGCGTTTAGGCTTGCGCTGACGAGGTGAGGGCAAGTAAGGTATGATTAAGCCTAATACCAGCCCTAACCCCGCAATTAAACCGCCTTGAAGCCACATTTGAGTATGCTGCCGCCCTTGCAGTGCATGAAGTTGTTGTTCGGTATCGTTAAGCACTTTTCGGTTCATATTCAACGTGTTGTTAAGTTGCTGTAAGTTCACTGTGGCAGTTTGCAGTTGCGTGGTTAGCATTTCTTTTTTCTGTATCAGATCATGGTGCATATTCTTAGCAGTAGACAAGGCTTGTTGTGCAGTTGTTTCGGCTGCTTTTTTGGCTTGTTCAAGCTGCTGAATTTGATACCTAAATGTTTCTTTGGTGGTTATAAATTTGCTGTTGACCCAACTATGACGCTTGTTGTGGTCAATAATTTCAGTAAAGTTATTTTGGGTATTATTGGTGATTTGAACTTGCTCTCCCGCTTTTAAGCGTGTAATCAGCCTAAATTCTTCTCCGGGACCTGAGCGTGAATAGGTATATAAATTATCGGAAATGTACCCCTTATGGGGTTGCGATGATGCGGTATTTTGGGTACTTGCTAGGCAGCTGCTATAAGCACTCACGAACAGCAGCAAGGCAAAGATAGGTCGTAACATAAATAGCTCCTCTGATATCAAACGCTAAGCAGCAGATGCTGTGCTAAATGGTGAAGATGGCCTGTAAGGCACTAAAAATCATAATCGAGATGAGCGCGCCAGCCGGAAGTGTGACCACCCAAGAAACCACAATGGTTCGAATCATATTTAAATTCAGTGCTGCGATACCTCGGGCGAGACCAACACCTAAAACGGCTCCAACGAGTGTTTGGGTGGTTGAAATAGGTAAGCCTGTTCCCGATGCAATAATAACCGTACTTGCTGCCGCCAACTCGGCGGCAAAACCACGGCTCGGCGTTAGGTGAGTAATGCCTTGTCCAATCGTTGCAATGACTTTTTTTCCATAGGTAGCAAGCCCTAATACAATGCCAGCTCCACCCAGTGGTAGGATCCACCATGCTAAGGTCGTTGTCGCTGCAATGCTTTGGTTTTGAATGGTTGAAACGACGGCTGCAAGCGGACCAATGGCATTGGCGACGTCATTTGATCCATGAGCAAATGCCATACAACATGCTGTTGTGACCATCAGAATAGCAAATACTTGTTCAATGTTTTCGTATTGCTGCTCCCGGCTTTGCTTAAAGCGATGGTGAATATTTTGACGTTTTATCAAGGTGCTCCCCAGTAAGAAAATACTGAATGCAATGCCACCACAGATAAGATAACTTTCGCTAGAGCTTAAATTCAAACCGAGATGCTTTAAGCCTTTTTTAACGGTCACGAGCGACATAATAAAGCCCGCCAGTCCCATGTAATACGGAATGTATTTTTTAGCTGCATCTAGCGGATTGGCTGCGTTAAAAATAAGCTTTTGCGAACTCACAAATAGGGTGTAGGCGATCATGGCTGCAATACCAGGTGTAATAATCCATGAGCCAATGATGCCGATAACTTTGCCCCATTCAACAGCGTCCGCACTGGCGCCAACAACGGCGAAGCCAATAATGGCACCAATGATGGAATGGGTTGTCGAGACAGGCCAACCTAGCCTCGACGCTAAAATCAACCACAGTCCTGATGCCAGCAAGGAGGCGATCATACCAAATACCAGAATTTCAGGTGAGTTAACAAAAGCTTGTTGATCAATAATCCCTTTACGGATCGTTCTGGTGACTTCACCACCAGCTAGGTAAGCCCCAGCGAATTCAAAAATGACCGCAATCACGATCGCTTGTTTGATGCTAATGGCTTTTGAACCGACCGAAGTACCCAGTGCATTGGCGACGTCATTCGCTCCAATACCAAATGCCATAATAAAGCCAAAAACAATGGATAAACTAATTAGCCAATGACCATA
>JADHND010000022.1 GCA_016779685.1 Shewanellaceae bacterium
GAGCGAACTGCTTTATCCTGAAGACATTGCATCTGAGACAATCCTTGGCAATTGCCCCCATCCACGGCGGCGGCCTGCTTGGGAATTCGAGGCGCACACCTGCTTTGAGCATTTAACCCAGCATTTTCAAACGCGCGATTTAAGGTGCTTTGGTCTTCAAGCTGATCATCTCGGTATCCCAGCAGCGGGCTGTTTGTTACAATATCTCCAACTCACACAAAAAGCCGCCTTACCCCATTTGCAACACCTGAGCGTTGAACATGCTGATGATTTTATCTTGATGGATGCTGCGACCCAACGCAACTTAGAATTAACCACCAACCTACAAGGTGGCACTCACCACACCTTAGCTTCAGTGTTAGATGCCACCAAAACACCGATGGGCAGTCGCTTGCTCAAACGCTGGATCCATCAACCACTCACTTGTCAGCGGCGCATTCATCAACGCTTAGATAGCGTCACTGAATTGTTAACCAGCTCGGGCTATCAAACCCTACCAGCCTTACTGCAACAACTCGGGGATATGGAGCGTATTTTAGCTCGAGTCGCGTTACGCTCTGCTCGTCCCGCGGATTTGACTAAATTGCGCCAAGCCTTGGCGACCTTGCCTGCCATTCAAGCCACACTTGCAACCTTGAATACGCCTTATCTCAATGAATTGGCTGAACAAATAGGCACCTTCCCCGAACTGCATCAGCGGTTGGTGCAGGCCATAGTGGAACAACCGCCTATGCTCATCCGTGATGGCGGGGTCATTCAAACAGGTTACCATGCTGAACTGGATCGTCTCCGACGCTTAAGCGCTGGGGCGACCGATGAACTGGCGCAAATTGAAGCACGTGAGCGAGAGCAAACAGGCATCAGTACCCTCAAGATCAAATACAGTAAAATCCATGGCTATGCGATTGAAGTGAGCCGTGGCCAAGCCCACTTGGTACCAGCGCATTATCAAAGACGACAAACCCTCAAAAACAACGAACGTTATTCAATTGACGAACTAAAGGTCTATGAAGATCAAGTATTAAGCAGTCAAAGTGAGGCGCTCAAGCTGGAAAAACAGCTCTGGGAAGCGCTCTTTGAGCACATGCTGCCGAGTCTCGGCGCCATGCAAATGTGCGCTTTTGCATGTGCGACTTTGGATGTGCTCACCAATTTTGCTGAACGGGCTGAGCAGCTCAACTACCAGCGCCCAACACTGCTTGAATCGCCTGGCATTCAAATCAACGATGGGCGACATCCTGTCATTGAACACAGCACCAAGCAGATGTTCATCGCCAATGATCTCCAGCTACACCCTGAACGCCAGATGTTGATGATCACAGGCCCTAATATGGGAGGAAAATCAACCTTCATGCGTCAAAATGCTTTAATCACTATCATGGCGCATATGGGTTGCTATGTGCCGGCTCAAGAAGCCACCCTAGGGCCCATTGATCGGATTTTTACGCGGATTGGTGCAGGCGACGATTTGGCATCGGGGCGCTCGACCTTCATGGTTGAAATGACCGAAACCGCACATATACTCCATCATGCCACCCCCCGTAGCTTGGTCCTGATCGACGAGATCGGTCGAGGTACCTCGACCTTTGATGGCTTATCGCTGGCATGGGCATGCGCTCAATATTTAGCGGAACAACTTAAATGTATGACGTTATTTGCTACCCACTATTTTGAATTAACCCAAATAGCGGATCAGAATTCGACTGTGGTCAATGTTCATGTCAATGCGCTGCAACATGAAGCTGGCATCGTGTTTTTGCATAAAGTCCAAGATGGGGCTATTCACCAAAGCTACGGCTTACAGGTGGCCGCCTTAGCAGGCATGCCTCAGGCCGTCATTCAATTGGCTCAAGGCAAGTTAGCAACACTAGAACATGAACATCAGACACTGGTGCGTGAAACACCTCCCGTTGTTACCCCAATCGCTGCGCATCCTTTACTAACGCAATTAGCCCAACTTGATCTGGACGACATCAGCCCGAAAGCCGCCCTCAACCTCTTATATCAAATGAAAAAAAGCATTTGATTACATATATTTAAAGCAGAATTAGCCTATATATTACTATTTAGACTAATTCGCTAATTTGATAAATTTCAACTATACTTAAAAGATGATGACCTGAACAATGCCATAGGATGTTGCATTTGTATGTGGCCAGAATTGGGCTAATAGCGACCCTACTTCTAGCGTCGAATTTAGCCGCCAGTGAGACGGACTATAACGATATTTTTACCAGTGATACATCGTCTTTTCGAACATTTGGCGATTACACGATGGTGTGGTTGCCAGGTGCCGCTTTAGGCTATAGTCTGATCATCGGCGATGTCGATGGGGCTTGGCAACTCACGCTGGGTACGGGTATAACCCAAGTCATGAGTGAGTCTCTGAAAAGTCTCACTCATCGTACCCGTCCAGATGGCCACCAGCACACCACCTCCCATAAATCTTTTCCTTCAGGCCATACCGCCGCCGCCTTTAGTGGCGCAAGTTATCTCCACCATCGCTATGGCTGGCAGTTGGGATTACCCGGCTACATTTTAGCCTCTTTGGTCGGCGCCAGTCGCATCGCGGCCAATAAGCACCATCTTGATGATGTGACCACCAGCATCAATTTAGCGGTCTTTAATAGCTTATACCTCACTGAGCCGGATAACGCCCAACGACGATGGTGGCTGTTACCTCAATTTGATACGAGCAACATGGGGGCCATGTGGGTGTGGAACTACGGCGATCAAAAAGAACAGCGCCTTATCAACGACCACGGCGCCAAGCCATATACTTATGACTTTTCAATTGCGAATCTATACCAGACCACCCATCACTTACAAGGCGCTTCTCATCAATTGAATCTAGATGACACGATCGCCAACAACAGCAATACCATCACTTCTCGTTTGTATTGGCAAATAGCGATGACGGATCAACAGGCATTCCGGCTGTCATTTCAGCCCTTAGAAACACGGGGGCAAATCACACCAGATAAAACACAAATATGGGACGAATTCACTCTAGATGCTGATGTAGCGTACCGCTATTCCTATCGTTTATACGATTTGACCAGCGTCTACGCATGGCAGATATCGAGCATGCCTTGGTACAATCTTGCTCTCCTAGCCGGCGTCAGATCTCAATTTCATAGTGTTCGCTTAGGCAATGCACGTACGCAAGCCGTTCATGAACTGCAACAATGGTCAACTTTGCCAATCTTCGGCACCGAAGTGACTTTAAGATTGCATCCACAATGGCAAGTGCAAGGCCAATATGAAAATTCTGTGTGGAAAACCAGTGCCGAACGCCAAGGATATCAAGTACGCCTCAACTATCAGCCCGATTCAACTTGGCAATTTGGCATTCAGCATGGCTGGGTTAAACAAAACAGTAGCCTGAGCCAACACCATCACACACTTTCTTACCGTATTTATAGTATTCGCTTGGGCTATCGTTTTTAAAGATGCGTTATTTACGGTGAAACAATGCTTCTATCGATAAATCTTGTGATGCTAAAACATCTTTTAAACGTCTTAAAGCTTCGACCTGAATCTGTCTAACGCGTTCACGGGTTAAGCCAATTTCTCGACCCACGTCTTCTAAAGTGGAGGGCTCATGCCCCATTAAGCCAAATCGTCGTACCAACACTTCTCGCTGCTTACAACTCAACTCATTTAACCATCGTATCACCGACAAACGAATGTCTTCATCTTGCACTCGAAAATC
Source organism: Shewanellaceae bacterium (assembly GCA_016779685.1). Lineage (GTDB taxonomy): Bacteria > Pseudomonadota > Gammaproteobacteria > Enterobacterales > Shewanellaceae > UBA2521. The sequence continues at coordinate 3,716 of JADHND010000022.1, forward strand.
AGGATCCACATATTCGTCATCCGCAATCACATCCAATAAAGCTTTATCAGATTCGCTGCTTATAGGGGTATCAACCGAGCTAATTTTTTCGTTTAACTTTAACATCCGACTCACATCCGCAATCGGTTTGTTTAAGATTTCAGCTATTTCTTCAGCGGTGGGTTCATGATCTAAGCGCTGGGCTAACTCTCTGCCTGCGCGTAAATAAATATTAAGCTCTTTAACCACATGGATCGGTAAGCGAATGGTGCGGGTTTGGTTCATAATAGCGCGTTCTATGGTTTGACGGATCCACCATGTAGCATATGTTGAAAAACGAAAACCCCGTTCAGGATCAAACTTTTCAACCGCGCGAATCAAACCTAAATTACCTTCTTCAATCAGATCAAGCAAAGCTAAGCCACGATTGTTGTAGCGCCGTGCAATTTTAACGACCAATCTTAGGTTGCTCTCGATCATACGATTTCGAGACTTGCCACAACCTTTTTGGGCTTTACGTGAATAAAATTTTTCTTCATCAGCCGACAACAGCGGTGAGAACCCAATTTCACTTAAATACAATTGGGTCGCATCGAGTGTTTTTTGAAATTCGGCCTGTAGGCGAGGATCCCCTTCTTCGGCTTTGTCTTCAACAGTACTTGCATTGCCTGTTCCGGGCAATGCAGATGCAAAAAACTCAGCGTCGTCTAAATCTACCATGCTTGGCTCCAACTCAGTAACTTCGTTTAACTTTCGATTCATGATCAATTTCCAACGTGTTAGATTAAAAATAGCTTTCGAATAACTTATGTACTTTGCTACTTCTTGATACGTCTTCAATCACCACTTACTTCGATTGAGCTTACGGTAGATATTTTAAGGGATCAACGGGGCGACCATTTAAACGGATTTCGAAATGAAGTTTCGCTTCATCCGTTCCGGAACTCCCTACATCGGCCACATGTTGCCCTTGTTGTACAATTTGAGCCTTTTTCACCAATACTCGATCATTGTGTGCATATGCACTTAAAAAGCCATGTTGATGTTTAATGATTACCAAATTGCCATAGCCACGTAGCGCGTTGCCAACATACACCACTTTTCCGGATGCAGCAGCGTGAACAGGCTCTCCCCGTCTGGCTTTCACATCGATGCCTTTGCCGATAGACTTAGGCTTCACTGTATGACTCGCTACAGGCCACCGCCAAGGTATCACTGTTGACGAGGCTCGGGCTGGCGTTTGATTATTTTTTAATCTACTTTGTTGGTTAGAAGATAAACGAGTTACAGGCTGAAAATCAAGCTTTTTTTGCGCCTTTCTCGTTTTCTTTTGGTCACTGTCTGGTCTGACCTTAACCACCAAGGGCTGCTTTACTTTATCCGGCTTCTGCTCGGGCAGTGCTTGGCGATTCGAATAAAGATATAAGGTTTGTTTGGCGAATATTTTACTTTCATCGGTCAAACCATTGTCTGCTACGATGTCTGCAACATTCATACCGAATTCCCACGCAATCGAAAAGAGGGTGTCTCCTTCTTGAACCACATAGGTCGTACCCGGTGTGGTGCGAGACTTGAGGGAAGCAAACGATATATATTCTACCTTTGCTAGCGTGAAATGCGGTTGATTTGAACAAGCGAACAAACCTAGTGGCAAGGTACATATCAGTCCTCGCTTTAAGATGAAATGCCACAACATATCTAAAATGACTTTTATCTCCTACTAAGTCACTGTGAGCTAAGAAGCCGAATGGCTTTATGCATCTAGCATAGCATGAAAAGCCACTGGTAACCTGATGAATTCAATCCGCTTAAGACACGGCTTGCTGCATCGTTTTACTTGGTTTATGCGCCTCGAGCCATGATTCTACTTTCGACAATACAGCATGCGCGGTTAAGTCGGTTTGCAGTGGCGTGATCGAAACAAAACCTGCCGCTACTGCGGCAAAGTCGGTTCCATCGGCTTGATCATCTGGCTGCCCGAGCGGACCTAGCCACCAACCACCTTTATTCACGGGGTGATCAGCTTTAATCAAAGCTTCTGCTGGCAACCGGTAGCCTAAGCGCGTTATACGCATGCCCTTTAATTCGGCGTAAGGCCGATCAGGCACATTTATATTCAGCAAACATCGCGGTGGCAACTGCAAATTTGGCAACATGCTGATGACATCCCATACAACTTGTGCAGCCGTTGCAAAATGTTGCGTTCCGGCCAAAGAAATAGCCAAAGCAGGTAACGCCAATGAGCGCCCCTCTATCGCCGCAGCAACTGTCCCAGAATACAACACATCATCTCCCAAATTGGCGCCGTGGTTGATGCCTGAGATCACCAAATCAGGCGGTGTCTGCTGGTACCATTGACGCAACGCCAAGTGGACACTGTCGGCTGGCGTCCCTTGAACCGATATCTGTCCGGGCGCCACTTCGCGATCATACAAAGGCTGTCTCAACGTCACACTGTGACTGGTGCCCGAACAATCGCGATCAGGCGCTGCCACCATCAACTCAACTTTAGATTTGAGAAAAGCAGCCAGGGTTTGAATACCCGTGGCATGGATACCATCGTCGTTACTTAGTAGCACGTTTAACATGTTGTCTCCTCAGAGAAAAAGTGGCTTCATTCAAAATGTTGCCGTGAAGCGTCCTCATATTGCAGTAATTCCCTTAAAACAGAGGTCATAAAACAGCCTTTAGGCAATACCATCTCAATAAGGGCTGATTGACTCGTGGCATCCACCGTCAGAGTAGCCTGTTCAGGGAACAAAAGCAAAGGTCGGCGAGCTTGCTCCAAACCTGCCGCCTCAAGACCAGCGGCCATCCATGCTTGCTCAGCTACAATTTGGGCCTCTAACGTCGCTATATCGGGGGCTGAATCACTGTTTCCCCGTCCCCACAAAGGTGCTGACAGTAAAATATCGCGCGCTCTTAACCGAGCCAACAACGACTCGTCCCATTCACATACGGTAAAGAAACTGCGGTTCCCTGCCAGCATCACCACATCACCCGACACAGGTGTAGCCTGACAGCGACGTAATCTTGCATCAACAAATTGATTAAACAGATGAGAACGCACCGCTGACAGATATAAACTGCGCTGCTGACGCTTGACTCGTTTACCGGCAAACATCGCTTCAGCTCGAGCGAGATTTTGTCCTTCTCGACCAAAACGCTGTTCACCGAAATAATTGGGAACGCCATCATTGCATATTTGCGCAAACCGAGCTTGCAATGCCTTCAAGTCCGATACTTCACGTAAGCGAATCCAAAATCGGTTTCCGGTCAACCCACCTGTGCGCAATTTCTTCGCATGCCGTACCTGCTTCAGAATCCGAATCGAAGGCGACGACCAGGTCGACCACGCCGGCTCTGGCTTACCGGCAAAGCGTAAACAAAACCACTGCCGGGTGACCGCATGTCGGTCTTTTTGCCCCGCCACACTGACATCATTCGCCGCAATACCGGCAAACTTAGCCAACTGCTCAGCAACATATTGGGTGTTGGTACCTTCTTTTTCAACCCATAGCCACAGGTGCTCACCCGATTCGGTTGGGGTAAAATCGATCTGTTCTTCAACTTCAAAGTCAGCATTCTGCTGCCGAATCACGCCCGTGGCTTCAGGCTGACCATGCAAATAAATCAACATGGTGTCACCGCCTGTACCAAAACGACCGCTGATGCCGCAATGCCTTCTTCACGACCAACAAAACCCAATCGCTCGGTGGTGGTGGCTTTCACATTGACTTGATGCAGCGCTACCCCTAAATCCTCTGCAATACATGCCTGCATCGAAGCAATATGAGGCGCCATTTTGGGTGCCTGAGCCATGATGGTACAATCTATGTTGTTCACTTGGAAACCTTGTTCAGTCACCATGTCCACGCAGCGTCGCAACAACAGACGACTGTCTACATTGCGCCATTGTGGATCGGTATCAGCAAAGTGATGACCAATGTCACCCAATGCAACCGCACCTAATAAAGCGTCACAAACGGCATGTAGCACGACATCTCCATCGGAGTGTGCGATTAATCCATAGGCGTGTTCAATGGTCACACCTGCTAATTTAAGGGGATTTGTGCCACCGAATTGATGCACATCAAAACCCTGTCCTATTCGTATCATAATCTACTGCTTCTGTTGTGTTAAAATTGCTTCTACTAATCCGAGATCAGTCGGATGCGTTACTTTAATGTTATCCAATCGACCAGGCACCAACTGTACCGTATGGCCACTCCACTCCATCGCACTTGCTTCATCCGTCACCTCAACACCGTCAGCCAAGGCTTGGCTTAAAGCTTGGCGCAAATCAAACCAAGGAAACAGCTGGGGCGTGAGCGCATGCCACAAGGATTGACGGCAAACCGTACCCACAACCTGCTGTGACATATTGCTTCGCTTTAAGGTATCTCGAACCGGTGTCGCCAGCACACCACCTACACATTGAGCGTCACAAGCGTCAATTAAGGTGTCGAGATCCGTTCGGGTTAAGCACGGACGGGCGGCATCGTGTACCAGTGCCCAAGTAGAAGGCGTAATCTCTGTTTGCTCATGTAAGGCATTCAGCACACTCGAGGCTCGTTCAGAGCCTCCTTGGGTGACCAGAACTCTGGGATCTTCCGCCAAAGCCAATTCTGCAAAAAAGCGGTCTTCTGCGTGTAGAGCCACCACCACCTGCTCAATGCGGGGATGCGCCAATAGAGATTCAACCGCATATTCTAAAATCGTCTTATCGCCAATTTTAAGGTACTGTTTAGGCGATTCCATCAGCATGCGTGTCCCTAAGCCAGCGGCGGGTACCACCGCACAGATAGGCATTTGGTTGCTTAAATTCGACATAAAAAAGATCCGTTATTGAGGCGATGGCACAATGCGATAAAACGTTTCATTGGGCTTAATCAGCCCCAGTTCATAGCGAGCGCGTTCTTCAACCGCTTCTAGCCCTTGCTTCAAATCCATAATTTCAAGATTGAGTGCTTGATTACGTTTCGATAGTTGGGTGTTTTGGTCACGTTGTTGTTGCACTTGAACCTGCAATTGCCAATACTCCGGCAAGCTGTTCACACCAAACCACAGGCGATACTGCATCAACAAAGTCACCAGTGAGAACAGAAGGAATATCAGCTTGCTCATATGATCATTCTCTCATTCAACAAAATACAATTTGCAGGCCATATCCTGTTGTTGCAAGCGAATGACCTCGCGGTCAAGCGCCATCAATGTCCAGCTTTTAAGGTAGCTTCAATCCGTAACAGTTGATTGTATTTAGCAATTCTATCTGTACGTGATAATGATCCGGTCTTAATTTGCCCAGCCTGAGTACCTACCGCTAAATCAGCGATAAAGGTGTCTTCAGTTTCACCGCTGCGATGCGATATAATGACTCCATAGCCAGCCGCTTGCGCCATTGAAATGGCTGCCAGCGTTTCCGTCAAAGTACCAATTTGATTGGGCTTGATCAAAATAGCGTTGGCGACCTGCTGATCAATACCTTGCTGAAGCAATTTGGTGTTGGTGACAAACAAATCATCCCCGACCAACTGGGTACGATGCCCCAACTGAGCCGTTAAGTGCTGCCAACCAGCCCAATCCGCTTCATCCAAGCCATCTTCTATCGAGGCGATGGGATAAATGGTTGCTAACTCAGTTAAATAATCCACGAACTCAACAGCAGAAAAAGCTTGTTGTTCACTCGACAAACGATATTGCCCTGCTTCATAAAATTCCGACGCGGCACAATCAAGCGCCAACACGACGTCTGCTCCCAAGCTGTAACCCGCCTGCTGCACGGCTGCGGCAATCACCGATAATGCCTGCTCGTTTGACGTTAAGTGAGGTGCAAACCCTCCTTCATCACCCACAGCTGTTGATAAACCACGTTCTTTTAAAATCGCTTTTAAATGATGAAAAATTTCAGCGCCGATTTGCAAAGCTTCAGCAAACGACTTAGCGCCAATGGGCTGAATCATAAATTCTTGAATATCGACATTGTTGTCAGCATGGGCTCCACCATTAATGATGTTCATCATTGGCAATGGCATCTTATATTGACCAGGGCGACCGCAGAGGCTAGCTATGTAGGCATATAAAGGCTGTTCTGTACTGGCTGCAGCCGCTTTGGCGACGGCCAGTGACACTGCCAACAGTGCATTGGCACCCAGCTTCGTCTTGCTTTCCGTACCATCAAGCGCTAACAGCGCTTGATCCAAAGCGGCTTGTTCCGTGACCACCATGCCTTCAATAGCGGGTTGAATGATGGTTTCAATATGATGAACCGCTTGACGCACGCCCTTACCTAAAAAACGATTCGGTTCACCATCACGTAACTCCAAAGCTTCTTTGGAGCCAGTAGAAGCACCGGATGGTACCGAGGCACGTCCCATGATACCGTTGTTTAACCAAACATCGGCTTCAACCGTGGGAAAGCCTCGCGAATCTAATATTTCTCTTGCTTGTATCTTAACAATTTTTTGCATCACCGCAGACTCCTCTGAGCTTCTGTCTGTTAAACAGGGCGCTGATCCGAGCACCCTTGATGTCTTTGTTCAATTAAATTTTAATCAACGCTGCGCATGGTATGCGATAGCTGCAGCAACAAACGACGTAAATAAAGGATGGCCATCCCGAGGTGTGGACGTAAATTCAGGATGAAATTGCCCAGCTAGAAACCAAGGGTGCTGTGGCAACTCGACCACCTCAACCAACTTTCGATCACTGGATAAACCAGAAAAACGCATTCCCGCGGCTTCTAGTGCGGCCACATACGTTGCATTCACTTCATAACGATGACGATGGCGCTCTGAACAACTCGAGCTCTGATAAATAGCAGCGACTTGACTGCCGTCTTCCAAGTGGCAAAGTTGTTTACCTAAACGCATCGTACCGCCTAATGCATCCGCTTCGGTACGTTGTTCGCATTCACCTTGCTGGTTCTGCCATTGAGAAATCAAACCTATCACCGGATGCTCACTATCCGCATCAAATTCGGTCGAATGTGCTCCAGTTAATTTCGCGACATGTCGCGCAAACTCAATGACGGCAACCTGCATGCCTAAACAAATACCAAAATAGGGTATATTCTGTTCCCGAGCATACTGCGCCGTTAAAATCTTACCTTCGACACCACGTTGACCAAAGCCGCCGGGAACCAAAATGGCATCAGCGCCTTTTAAAACCCCTAAACCGCGGGCTTCAATGTCTTGACTGTCAATGTATTGAATGTTGACTTGAACTTTGTTTTTAAGTCCAGCGTGTTTTAATGCTTCGTTGACCGATTTATACGCATCCGGCAACTCAATATACTTACCCACCATGGCAATATTGACTTCATGGGTTGGATTGGCTTCTTGATAAACAACCTGCTCCCATTCCGATAGGTCAGCCGTCGGACATGATAGGCCAAATCTTTGTACCACAAAGGCATCTAACTGTTGAGATTTCAGCAAGGCTGGGATTTTATAGATGCTGTCTACATCTTTTAGAGAGATAACAGCTTTATCTTCAACATTACAAAACAGAGCAATTTTTGCACGTTCATGGGCTGGAATCGAGCATACTGCTCGGCATAATAAGATATCCGGCTGAATACCTAACGAACGTAACTCTTTCACAGAATGTTGCGTCGGTTTGGTTTTGACTTCACCTGAGGTGGGTAGATAAGGCACTAAGGTTAAATGCATAAAGACGGCGCGATCTCGCCCCAACTCCAAAGCCAATTGCCGAATACTTTCTAAAAATGGTAAGGACTCAATATCACCTACTGTCCCCCCAATTTCGACCACAGCTATATCATGCCCTTCGCCGCAGGCCATGATACGATGCTTTATTTCATTGGTAACGTGAGGAATCACTTGAACAGTCGCACCAAGGTACTCGCCTTGACGCTCTTTTTTCAGAACTTCAGAAAAAATACGACCCGAGGTGAAATTGTTTTTCTTCGTCATTTTAGTGCGAATAAAGCGCTCATAATGACCCAAATCCAAATCGGTTTCAGCGCCGTCTTCCGTCACAAAAACTTCGCCATGCTGAATGGGGCTCATCGTGCCTGGATCAACATTCATGTAAGGATCCAGTTTCATCATCGTAACGTTCAAACCGCGTGCTTCTAAAATCGCTGACAAGGACGCTGCTGCAATACCTTTACCCAAAGAGGACACCACACCACCGGTCACAAATATATACTTAGTTGCCATAAATTAACCTAACTGACTCCATCTATAAGAACACCCCACTGTGCTTTACACACATTCAAACTGATGCTTTAAAGAAAAAGACAGTTTACCAAAAACTCGCAAAACCTACAATTTAAAATAGATCGCTTCAATCAACAAAACCAGCTATTTAGATGCAACCACTGTCGACTAACAGCGATGCACTTCAATAACACCAGAAATACGATTCAGCTTGTTTAATAAACGGGATAAGGCGTCGAGGTTATATATTTCCAAGTCCAGTTCGATTTTAGCAGTTTGTTGCTGCACATTCGAGGTTGAGGTCATCTTCAAGACATTGCTTTTTTCATTCGCTAAGGTGGTCGTGATGTCACTCAACAGACCAGAACGATCAGCAGATAGCATATGCACTGATAAGGTATATCCACCAGCATATTTTTCGCCCCAAGCCACATCAACCACCCGCTCAGGCGAACGCACCATGAGGTCATTAAGTTGATCGCAGTCATGACGATGAACAGTGACACCGCGCCCCATCGTAATGTAACCTACAATAACGTCACCAGGTAAAGGGTGGCAACAACCACCTAATTGTGTTAACAGATTGCCAACGCCATTGACTTCTATTTGATGCGAAGTATTGGGCTTAGCGACTTCAAACTGACAAGTTTTAGGCAGCGCATCTTCAAGCTGTTGCCGTTTAAAGCGGCCTTGTAATTGTGACAAAACTTGATTTAAACGGACGGTTCCGCCCCCGATGGCAATCAAGAAATCATCTAGGCTTTTTACATTAAAGCGTTCGTATAAATCGCCAACATCTTTAATCGAATAGCCGAGGCGTTTTAATTCTTGCTCCAACAGCTCTTTACCGGCACTTAAGTTTTTATCCTTCGCTTGATGTCGAAACCAACTTGAAATTTTAAGGCGAGCTCTTTGGGTGTTGATGTAGCCTAAATTTGAGTTTAACCAATCGCGCTTGGGGTTTTCCTCTTTGGACGTGAGAATTTCTATGCGCTCCCCCGTCTTGATTTGGTAATGAAACGGGACAATGCGACCATCTACTTTGGCACCGATGGCTTTATGCCCCACATGCGAGTGAATATAGTAAGCAAAATCAAGTACAGTGGCGCCAAGTGGCAAATTAATCACGGCTCCCTTGGGAGTGAAGACATAGACACGATCTTCAAACACTTGTGCTCGAATTTCATCAACCAATGCGCCTGATTCACTCAAATCATCTTGCCATTGTAAAATCTTGCGTAGCCAATTGATTTTATCTTCATAACCAGAGGCTTTTTGCGGCGTCTTTTGATCCAATTCTTTGTATTTCCAATGCGCTGCAATACCCAACTCGGCATCCTGATGCATCGATTGCGTTCGGATTTGAATTTCAACCGTCTTGCCTTCAGCACCAACCACCACCGTATGAATGGATTGATAGCCATTGGGTTTAGCATGGGCGATGTAATCATCAAACTCACCCGGAATGGGTTTGAACATAGTGTGAATCACACCTAAGGTTGCATAACAGTCTTGAACATCTTCGGTCAGGATACGAACCGCGCGAACGTCATAAAGATCATCGAATGATAGATTTTTACGCTGCATTTTTTTCCAAATACTGGCAATGTGTTTGGGGCGACCATACACCTCTGCTCGAACCTGGCGCATCGCCAATGCATTCGACAAAGCATCCACAAAATTATTGATATATTGTTCTCGGTCGATACGTTTACCATCAAGCAGGTGCGCAATCTCTTTATAAAGCTTGGGATGCAAATAGTGAAATGCCAAATCTTCTAATTCCCATTTCAACTGCCCAATTCCCAAGCGATTAGCTAGAGGTGCATACACCATCGAGACATCACGCGCTAATAACACCCGAGTTTCTTCATCTTGATGCTTGGCATGACGTAATGCACAGACATGCACAGCCAACTTAATCACCACCGCGCGAACATCTTCAACCATCGATAACAACATGCGTCGCAT